>CBDVBU010000249.1:0-6047 GCA_965372295.1 uncultured Phycisphaerae bacterium | reverse complement strand
TAATCTCGCTTAAAGGATTGGGACTCAAGCTCGGCATTCTCTCCAACACCTTTGTCAACGCCCATTCTCTGGAGAAACATCTAAAACAATTAGGCCTGCTGGATTTCTTTACGGTCAGAATGTATTCGTACGAATTTGATTTTCGCAAGCCCGATATTCGAATCTTCAAAATCGCCGCCGAGCGGATCGGCGAGGCGATGGAAAACATCCTGTACGTCGGAGACCGCATCGACAAGGACATCAAACCCGCGCTAAAAATCGGAATGCACGCCGTCCTGAAGGACGCTTACACCAACGCCGGGAAAACACCGCCCAACGGAGCCTGGAAAATAACCCACATTTCCGAACTGCCCGCCCTGATAAAAAAAATCAACGCCGGGATTCATCCGTAGGGGCAACCCCGCGTGGTTGCCCTAACCTCCGGTTTCCATTATCCATCTTCCATTGGGAGATTATTTGGGTCAAAAATGCCTTCAGGAAAAGCCGGATCGGTCTAAGAACTTCTGTGTTATTCCGATTATTCTTTGGCCCCGTGCTTGCGGAGGAGTTCGACAATTTCAGTATGGCCTTTCTCAATCGCTAAGAACAAAGGCGTTTTGCCATCCCAGTCTTTGGCGTTTACATTGGCCCCGTGACTGATAAGCAGTTCGACCACTGTTTTATGGCCTCTCTCGGCCGCATAGTGCAAAGGCGTTGTGCCACTCTCGTTGTCTTTAACGTTGGGATTTGCACCTTTGTCAAGAAGCAGCCTGGTCGCATCCGTGTAGCCATCGTATGCCGCATAATGCAAAAGCGACCAGGCAAAACGGTCTTTTTCATTGACGTCAGCGCCGTGGGACAAAAGTAGTTCGAGAATATCTGTGTGGCCCTTATGAGCCGCGCCGAGCGACGGAGACCAGCCGTCGTCGGTTACTTCGCTGACGTCTGTCCCCTTCTGGATTAGAAGCTCTGCCAGGTCCCTGTGGCCGAACAAGGCTGCATTCATTAGCGGCGTCCAATCATGGCGGCCTTTAACATTGAGACTGGCGCCCTTGTCGAGAAGAAGCTCCGTCAAATCTTTGTCGCCCCTCGAGGCCGCATAATCGAAGGGTCTCCACCTCCACCTGTCCTCCGCGTGGACGTCGGCGCCCTTGTCGATAAGAAGTGCCGCCACATCTTTATGGCCTCTCTCGGCCGCATAGTGCAGCGGCGTCTTTCCATTCTCATCTGCGGAGTTCACATCGGCCTCCCTGTCAAGGAGCAGTCTCGCCAGGTCTTTGTAACCCCCTCTGGCTGCAAGGTGCAAGGGATTAACCCCATCCTTGTTTGTTGCACTGACTTGAGCACCTTTGCTGACAAGCAGCTCTGCCACATTTTTTTGACCGCAAGCGGCTGCAGTGCACAGGGCTGAGTTCATCGTATCAATATTGCTACTCTCTTTGATGAGACTCTGCACTTTGGCTAAGTTACCTATGGCAATAGCAGAATGAAGACTGTTTACTTCAGCACCCTCTGCAATCAGCAGCCTACATGTCTTGATTGCGCCGCCCATGGCAGCCGCATCCAGGGCAGTCTCGCCGTCTTTACTCTTGGCGTTCACATCGGCGCCTTTGGTGATAAGCAACTCCACTATGCCATTGCAGCCTACCCAGGCGGCATAGTGCAAAGCCGTGCTGCCGCTCGCTTGTGCTGCGTGGACATCAGCCCCCTGATTGAGAAGAAGTTCCACCACATCCTTATGTCCGCCCATACTGAAACTGGATATGTGAAGAGCTGTCATCCCCTTATTGGTCTTCTCGTCGATGACGGCGCCTTTCGCCAGAAGCAGCTCTACTACTTTCTTTTGGCCATTTCCGGCAGCCACGTGCAGGGGTGTGTTGCCACTTTTATCCTTTGCGTTGACCTCTGCACCGTTGTCCAGGAGGAAATTGGCCGCAAGCTCGCGACGCCTTTCAACAGAAACCCGGGGAGCGGCAAAATGAAGGGGCGTTTCGCCCTTGTCATTCGTAGCGTTTATGTCAGCACCTTTTGCAAGAAGAAGCTCCAGCAAATCTTTGTTGACGTTGACCAGGCCGGCAGCATCGTGCAGGGCCGTGTTGCCGCTGTTGTCTCTGGCATTGACCTTGGCTCCTTTGGCAATGAGCAACTCGGGCACACGCCTCTTCGCAAAACTTGACGCCAAGTGCAGTGGAGTCTTGCCCGATAAATCTGTGGCGTTGACGTCCGCCCCTTTGGCGAGAAGCACTTCGGCTACATCTTTAAGCCCATACCAGGCCGCAACGTGCAGAGGGGTCATACCTCTGTCATCCCCGGCGTTGACGTCGGCACCTTGTGAAACGAGCATCTTGACCTGTTCAATATCACCATTCTTTGTAGCCTTAAGAAATGATTTAGTATCCTTCGCTTGTTGAACGCGCTCGATCATAGTCCTTGTTGACGGGACAATCGTACTGGCCGGATACTCATCGAGAAGTTTCTGAAATGCAGATAATGCCGCATCGAACCGTCCCGCTTCGAAATGAGATTGCCCGATCCAGTATTGGGCATCCTGAGCGATTTTGCTTTTTGGTGACAGGCTTATTGCTTTCTTGTATTCGGTAATGGCGGCATCGTAATCAGCGAGTTTGCGCAGCTCGTTTGCCTTTTCGAAGTGTTGCTGGGCCTCTGTGTTTGTCCCTGATTCAGTACCTGCAAATGATAAAACACATATTCCGAGGACGGTTGCCAAAATCAGGCATGTTGTTAATGAGATTAATCTTTTGTTATTCATTGTGATTTCCTTTTTACTTTGAGGCGCTGATTGACTGCGCCATATCCATTAATTGTGACATTTCGGTATTACCGATTAAGACATAAGAACGAACATCATCCCTCCATGCAAGAATGGTTCCTGCGGCTTGCTCGGTGTTGCGATATACGGCATATTCCCTGAAATCCTGCCGCGATAGCCCGCGCCGCCCATCCAAAGATTGCTCAAACAAGGATACCGAATTTATGCCGTCGATATAAAGTAATTGCAAAGCGTCACGGCCCTCGATCCTTCTGATCTGTTCGAGTGAATAACCGGGATGAAGCCTCGCAGGCGCTTGCAGCTCGAAATCGGCGGTTTTTCGCGCCTCGGAGAGGCTCAGTGTGTGACCATTGGAAATCACGGGAGTTTCGGTCGAGCCGATCTCTCGCTGAGATGGAGTTCCTCTGACAATTATGCCCGGACTCATGTATCCTGGCCCATCATCAAGAAATTCATAATACAGGATGTCATGTTGGCTCACACGCATTTGTGCCGGTTGTGGTCGGGCCGGACTCAGGGAAACATGTCGAGCGACGACATCCAGGTGTTCTTTTAAATACAAGTTGATGGTAGCTGAATCATCAGTGCGAGCAAGAGCAATATCCCGCCGGGCCTGCTCCAGCTCATTTCTCAGGTCGGTGACTTTTCCGGATAAAACAAAGCAGGCCACCCATGAAGAAATGATAAGAAATGCCGCAGCTAAGCAACCAGCTTTCTTCCACAACATAATCCTCCGTATATTCGGCTTAAATGTAGCCGAAGTTGTTTTTTTTGGTTTCTCCTGTGATTCGAAAATATCGATCTCTTTCTTGTGTGTTTGTTTCCATTTATTGAAATCGAACTTTGGTCTGTCCCGGCCGATGGCACGACAGATAAGTTCATCTAAATTCTTATTGTTTCTATCTGCATTCATAACTGGTTCTCCGGAAAACCATTTCTCTTTAAATAGTCTGCCATTTTTCTTTTCGCCCTTAAGAGTCTGCCGTTAATTGCCGCATGCGATATTCCCAATACCGAGCTGATTTGTTCGTAAGACAAGCCGTCGTAATATCGTAAAACGACCAGGTCTTTCGCGGATTCCGAAAGCTGCTCAATCGCTCGACGAATCGCGCGGTCGTTTTCATCATGATTCTCGACCTCATCTACTTGTGAAATATCTTCCGTGCTAATATGCTTTGCCTTGGTCGCGATCATATCTTTTGCAACGTTTCTACATATAGCCGCGAGCCACGGTGCGAATTTCGCTCTTTCTTTCAGGCTTTTTATCCTGACAAGGGCCCTGGCGAAGCTTTCCTGGGCGGCGTCTTCAGCTAATTGATGGTCGCTCAGAACCGCGTACGCGATTGCAGCCATCGCAGCGTAATATCGCCGGCAAAGCTCGCCGAAGCTCTCGATGTCGCCTCTGGTTGCCGCTTCAATTAGTTGTATTTCCGATCTCTCAGGCACGTTTCAAAGGTTAACCTCCAAACTCGTCATTCGCCAATCAGCGTCCGTTATATAGTCTGGCCAAAGGCGGAAAATAAGCGCGAAAAAATATCTTTTTATTCTTATTTTAGCCGTTATCGCTGCAAATCGGTCACAAAAAGTCAATTCTTGGGGGAAAGAGGGGGTAATTAAAGATACACAGTACGTTTTCTGATTCTTGGTAAGAAGCTTTAAAGTATAAACCACAAACGCATTGTTTTTTGATAACAATATATCAGGTCTTTCTTCTAATCCGCTATGTTACGATCTCCTGGGCACGGGTCACAATGTGTTTAACTTCCTGATCAATTTTTTCCGTGAACGGCCCAGGCTGGAAGTACACCTGGTGGGAAGTATGCCCCTCGTAACCACCTTCGCGAATGATACGCTTATCCGCAATATATGCGTTGGTACTGTTGGCGTAGCCTACCACCATTGCCTGTTCCGTGTCGGCCATGCTCCGCAGCATTGGACCCCATGGGCTGCAAATTTCTCCTTCCATCCCAAAAATACTCAATTGTCGGCCGATTTTCCAGAGTTGAACGTCATAACGAAAACTCGGCCTTTCAAATGGCAACGCAAGAAATTGCCGGGCGGTCCAGGTCATATACTTATTCTTACCCCCCTCGTAAGCATGGCGTTTAATTTCCTCCATAGACCAGGTTTTCCCATAGCTAAGCTGCCCTGTTACCAGTGAGCAGGTAATTGCTCCCGAAAGGGACGTCATTTGTCCTTTATCAAGATGGCTTATCACTGCTTGGGCCAGTTTCTGGCCCGCCGCCTTTGACCGTTTCGGGTCGGCAGTAAAAACCAGCTTGCCGGTCTTGGGATCCTTGTGGACAATCTTGGCATCACCGCCGCACCCCTGTACAAACATAGCCTTGGTATCGGACAGTTGCTCGGTGAGTGTGTCGCGCATTGCGCCGGGATAGTCCGGCGACCACTTATCAATAGAACCGGAACTGGTAGGATGGCAGGCGTGACCCACTACCAAAAATTGCCGCGGCGACTGCTGCCGCTTCACACGCAGAATCGGCGTATGACCGTCAAATGATCCTTCACGATAAGGGCCCCATGTGATCTTACCGTTTACAGGAAAGCGGCGGCAGCAACCAATACCTCGAAAGTCAAGAGCCGTATAATCGATAGTGGCAGGTGAGAGGTTTTTCAACGCGGCATCAATCTGTCTCAGGATCATCTCTTCGAGATGTCCCAGATACCATACGTTGGGTGCGCCGATACAACCGAAACTACCGCTCATACTCACAGCCGGCGCCCAATGTGTATGCGAAGCCGATAACATTACGCATTCTGCCTCGATACCGTGTTTCCGCTTGACATCATAACGGACTCCTTCTACTATGGTCCGGTCAAATGTGAGCAGGTCGGCGGTTACCAGCACGGCGACGCGGCCTTTATAATCCTTGATTGCCAATACCTGACACAACAGCGGGGAGAGGGCGCCCTGCGCATATCGCTCGCGCCCATAACCGGCCATAAAGCATTGACCAGGTGCGGGGGTGATATCAACCTCGGCATAGCCGACCAGCCATCCCCGGCCGGTTCTCTCACCTGCGGATAACCAATGCGAGCCGGTTAATGTGGCCGCCCCAAAACCCAGATTCTTTAAGAATTCTCGACGATTGTTAACCTGTGTACTCATGTTTTTCAAACCTCCCTAATCCTAAACCCTAATTAACATCTGTTGTTGAAAGTTGATTCTATTTAATACGCTCCAACGCCCAATCTGAGCCGACTCTTTCGACTACTAATTCGATACCATTGCTCGTCGAGTTCACGCCCAATTCTGCAA
>CBDVBU010000248.1:0-6057 GCA_965372295.1 uncultured Phycisphaerae bacterium | reverse complement strand
TAATAAGACCACCGTTTGATGCCATATTCCCTCATCTCTATGAAAAAGCGGCCAGGGTTTATGGCGCTCATTAGGAAGCGCAGCCGTCCTTGTCGATAGACTTGCCCTGGCCATGATTACATGAATAGACAGATTTGACCCTAATGATTTCATATTCGCAATTGTCGCCAGGACCGGCGAGATTGCAAGAGATTGTTGAGACGACTTATGATTATTTGTTCATTTACCCCGAAAAAAAGTATCGTGAGGTTGTTTAGTAGTCCTTAAAGTGACTCATCCATTCGGGCCAGTCCTCGGGCTTGACTCCGCCGGCTTTGGTCCATTCGTTTGCTGTGTCGAACTGCATGTTCCACTTGAGCGTCCATAGCTCTTTGAGGCCAACCTTTCTTACCGACCAATCAAGGAACAGACCGTTTACGTACCCATAGTGACGGTTTATGCAGGAACCACGTCCCCGTTCGGACTGCGGTGGTCGGCCGTCCATGAAGCGTGAGAAAGGACCTTGACAATCGAGAAGTGTGGGAATTCTGGCCCTCTCCCGAAGCGAGAATACATCCAAACCAAGCGAAAGCCAACGCACCTGCATGGCGACTGAAGTGTCAAAATGATGGTCGAATAACCAGTAGTTCAATCCGTAGCTGCCGCGAAACCGTGGAAGAGGACTTGTGATCTCCCAGGCTTTGAAGGTCGATCCGCTCGTGCCTTCAATCTGATACGATCGGCCCGGCGAAGAAAGAGCGGCTACGAATCCTCCGTGTTTTTCAGCCTTGACGGCCATGGGGCAGCAGGCGATATCCTTTGTGCGAATGTGGTGGTATAAAGATGGTTTGTTAGGATCTCCGTCGAGGAGGTTTGTCCCTCGCATAAACCATAGGACATCTCCACTGTTTATTGGGAATAGTCCCTCGTTGTCCTCAGTGTATAATGCGAATGTTGCTCCCCACTGCTTGAGGTATGCTTGACAGACAGCAGCCTTGGCTTGCCTTCGGACTCTTTGAAGCACCGGTAGCAATATCGCCATTAACAAAGCAATAATGGCAATCACCACCAAAAGCTCTATAAGCGTAAAACCTTTTGCTCTGCGCATGACAGGTCTCCTTCTCTTTTGAAGAAGTTACTTTTACGCCGAATTTTGATCTGAATCTAATACCATCCGCTGCTCATCTTGCTGTACATATTAATCATAACACAATACATGCCGGTAATGCAAGCTTAATCCTCACCATGGTAGCGGCTGGGAGGCGCCCATGCCGGGGCCTAACAGCGTTGCATTGAGAAATAACCGTTGCATGCAGGGCAGCCACATTCGATAAGTCGGGTCGGTTGCAAACAGAATAATTTGACCGCGTCCAACCGACTCAACGGTGGCGTATGCCGTGTTTGCAAGGCGCTGCCCGGCTTCGGGCCAGAGCAGGCCGCTCAAGCGCAACTGGTCCTTATCGGCAAGGCGAACTACAGTAGTCACCGGATGCTTTGACATGAATGCGTTACTGCCCCGAAACATTACAGGCAGCTTATCATGCAAACTGAAACCAAGCCAATGTTCTGTATTAACCGTTCCGGCCAGAAACGTGCCTGTTGGGCTGAAAATGCGGCGCCATTCATCGGTTCGTTTTAGCTTTTCAGTATCGGTTTTGGTTTTGGATTCCTCCGGCTTTTTAGTCTCATCCTTTTCTATTTCCGGCTTTACCGTTTTCTCCTCTGATGTTTTGGCTCCCCATAGCTGATTGGGATCGATCTTAATATCCCTGGCATCTTTTTCACGCTCCACCGCCTCCTTGTATTCCGCAAGTTTGTCAAGCACATCACGTTTTAGCCGTACCTTTGAAAGTCCCCGGTCTTTACCGGCCACAAATGCCGCCGAACCGCCAACGGCAATCAGTGTGCCGCCGCCTTCGGCCCATCTCTTTATCTTTTCAACTGCTTTCTTATCGAGCACGGAGCCGAGGTTGCCGCTATCCGGAAGCACTAAAACGTTGTATTTCCGCAGATCAATCCGGCTGATGCTTTGGATGTTAATTGGCGAGCTCTGGAGTCGGAGCTGATGGTCAAGCAGGTACCAGATCGACCCGAACGAAGTCGACCGGATGGGCCATTGCGAGGCTATCGCCACCTGCGGCGCTGCTAACAAATCGAACTTTCGACTGCCAAGATCGGGGCCATCTTCCGCCAGGGCACTATCCACGGCATGAACGTTTATGACGAAGTCAGAAACAATTTTCTGCAAGGTCTCCAATAGGTCATCAGGATTCTCGTGCGAGCGAAGCAGAACCGTACCCGCCTCGTACTGTCTGCCTTCCATCTTAAACGGTTTGATCGCAATCCGCGGATGGCACTTTTTGTCAAAAAGGCGAACTAAAACTGAATATGTGCTGGAATTGTTAAAATCAATCAAGTATCCGTAACCGCTTTTCTTGCTCAGCTTCGGCAAGTCTTTAGGCAAACCCGGCGACTCTGGGCGGAGTTCGACATCTGAAATATTCTCGGCCCAATAGGATTCGATGCCAAACGCCATTGGCAGGTTCCACGCTGTGACATCATAAAGCAGTGTCTTCCGGCGGTTTTCAAGTTCTTTGCGTTCCTCCAGCAGGAAGCTGTCGGTCAAATGGGGGTCGAATGAGCACAACGTATGAAGCATGCGATGGTGTGGCTGTCTCGACCGGGCCACGAGTGTGCCCTTCGGAAACGTCCGGCGTGCCTGCTTGTTTGCCCAAATATCGACTACGTTTTCCGCCGCGAATGGCTTCTGCGCATATTCTGCTTCGATGCCCTGACGCGAAATCAGTTCGACCAGGCGTTTCCACCTCGAATTGTCCTCGCAGGGCGGCAGCAAAAACGTACGATCGTCGTCGGCGTCTTTCTCGTTGACCGCCCATTGACGATCTTGCAGAAAATCGCTTAGGATTTCTCCCCGGTTGGCGCATAGGGTATCGAGGTTAGTCAGAGTGCTCACGATATGATGATGAACTGTTTCTCGATAGCTGATTTCCTCTCCCGTCGGGTGCTTAACGGATGCCGCATCGACCCTGGCCTGTTCATAGAGCAGCCCAATGGCTCCCTGCATACTGGCCCACGCATTCGTGTAGATGGGGCTCCACTCCGAGTACCAGTCCCTGGTATAGTAACTCCATCCGTAGCGGTTAAAAGCCTTAGCCTGGTCGGAGCTAAAACGCTTGCGCCAGTTCAGGACCTTCGGCGAGAGGTTGATATTAATAGGATCACGGGGCGGGTCAAACAGATACGTGTCGAGACCGCTCTGCTCGTGCGAGTCCACCAACAAATGCGGATTCCACGACAGAACCTGCCGGGCCAAGTCACGCACTTCCGGCTGAAGATGAACGAGCCAGTCGCGGTTGAGGTCGAACAAATAATGGTTTCCCCGCCCCCTTGACCAAAGTGCCTGATGCTGCATCGACTGAAGGTCGGGACTCGAAACTACACCGGTCAACTGTTCGAGATGGCTCAGATACCGTTCTCTGCCGTCGGGATTCACCAAAGGATTAATATGGATTACAACTTGATCTAAGAGTTTCCGATTAGCATCATTTCTTGCCGCAGCCAGATGATATGCGACATACAAGGCCGCATCGGTACTTGAAAGTTCGTCGCCGTGGATGCTGTAATTGAGCCATGCGACGGCCGGCAGAGTTTTGACGAGCCGGTTTGCCTGTCCGGGCTCGTTAAGCTTGCGCGGGTCCGAAAGTTTTGCATTGTCGGCTTTGATCCGGGCAAGCTGTTTATGATTGGCTTCGCTGGTAATCGTAAGGTAGTAAAGCGTCCGGCCCTCGTGTGTCTGACCATAAGCTGTAAGTGTTACCTGTTTCGATGCCTCTGCTAAAGTTTGCAGATAGCGTATAAGTGAATGATAGCGAACCGCCTTTGCAGCAACAGCGTGGCCTATTATCGATTCCGGCGACGGTATGGCTGGATCAAAATCTGTTGACTCTACGAATGGTGGTGACGCCTGGTTGGTAAGTTGTACCTGTGCGTTTGCTCCACAACTGCCCAGGCAAAGGCACATTACTACGGCCACCATTGCAAAAAAGTAAACATAGCTACGGAGTTGACTGATTTTGCCGTTGGTATTCCGGATCTTACTGAATGAGTTCATTTGCATTCTCCTTATCAATGCGAATCTACAAAACGGGATTTTCCGTTTAACATTAATTTGACTACATTCTTCCATGTTCACTGTCCTATGATACCGAACTTCCCCTGAAAATACCAGTTCTCCGGTTGCTTTTACAAGATACTCTCACCAGGGAAGAAAATAAGTACGTAGTGCCTGCACATTCAGTTTCATGGATGGTCACGCGGAACGCAAGAAATGGAATAACCGGCGTACATGGCAATTCTTTACCTTAAGGCCAAAAAAGGTTACAAAAGGTTATAAAGTTATCTTGTTATTTTCAGAAAGGATAAAGGGATGAGATATTTCAGGAATCACATTTCAACAATGTTGGCAGTTTCGGCGGTCCTTGTAGCGATCGCAGGTTGCAGCCCAAACGGGCATCAAGCCGACGCGGCAACACTCAATCCTATCGACATATCGGAAACGGACCAGGGCTTCAGCATCAAAGAGGGCGAAGAACAAGTAATGTTCTATCAGCGTCAACACAAATCTATGAATGGAAAATATACTCGCGCCAATTACATCCATCCTCTCTACAGTCTTGATGGTGAAATCTTGAGCGAGGATTTCCCCGCCGACCACCCACACCACCGCGGCATATTCTGGGCGTGGCACCAGGTGTGGCTTGGTGATAAGAAACTCGGAGACTGCTGGGCGGCAAATGATTTTTTCTGGGATGTCTACGATGCCGAAATTTTGACGATAGATTCGCAGTCGCGCGCCCTGCGGCTTCACGTGTACTGGAAATCGCCGCTCCTGACAGATGCAAATGGCAAGCAGCAGCCGTTTGTCAAAGAGACGACAACCATCCGGGTTCATCGTGTCGAAGGTGACATCCGCAGGATTGATTTCCGGATTGAGTTGCTCGCATTGAAAGATAATATGCGTCTGGGCGGCTCCGAAGACGCTAAAGGCTACGGCGGTTTCACGGCACGAATACCATTGCCTGACGGCCTTGTGTTCACTGGCACAAACGGTCCTGTGGAACCGACAACTTTGTCCGTGGAAGCCGGCCCCTGGTTGGACTTCTCGGGCAATCTCGGCAGCCAGGGCAAGACAAGCGGGCTGGCGATACTGTGTCACAGTTCCTCGCCCGGTTATCCCCAGCGATGGATACTAAGGAGAAAGGGCAGCGCCCAAAATCCGGTTTATCCGGGTCGTCACCCTGTCCCGCTGTCCCGCGAAAAACCGCTTGTTTTGCGCTATCGCCTCATTATCCACCGCGGTGGCGTCAACGATGTAAATCTTGACAAGTTGCAAGCCGAATATAACAGATCAACTGACCCGCTTTTTGACAAAGAATAGACGTCAGGGATGGAATTGCAACGAGTAGAGGTTAGCGTCCTTCATAACAAATTTAAGACGTATTGGCCGGCCGGAAAGTGAGCTTACATCGGTTCCATGTCGCCATGCGGCGGGATGCTCGATGTAATTTCCTATCAGTTCCTCTGCGTCTTGCAGAGAATAACGAGGAATTGGTTCGCCTTTGGCATTCTGGACTTCAACTTTTATGAATCCAGGGGCGGAAGTGGCAAAGTTCAATAGAAGCTTTTTGCCTGTAAAAATGAATGGCTTGGTAGTAACGCTGCCACCTTCGTATGGGGCATAAATTGAAGCAAAACCATCGATCCGCAGCGAGTAGCGGCGTAGATGTGCGGTCGGCTGGGCATAATCGTGCTGGACATAGAGTGACATTTCGGCAGGCCCGGTTTGGATAACATTCAAGGCGGGATAATTGGAGCGGGAAACCCAGTTTTGCAGACCGATGCCCGGCCGGATGAAGCCTTCCATGAAAGTCCGGTCATAGATATTGCCGCCGCGGGATGTCATCAGGACGGCGTCGGAGCAATCTTTGAAATAGTCGGGATTCACATTCACCTGCTTTGCCTGCTTGTTGCTGAGGATCTGCCTGCCGGGCAGAAACC
>CBDVBU010000247.1:0-6080 GCA_965372295.1 uncultured Phycisphaerae bacterium | reverse complement strand
AGCCCCCTGCCGAAATGATAGTTATCGGCGGGTAGTTGTCCGGAATTCGCCACTTGGTCGGAGCCGACGGATTATCCGTCAGATACATACCACCTATATTAATCGGATCGGTGCCGTAATTGTGGATTTCAATCCAGTCTTCATATTGTCCCTGCGGATCCTGCAAGCAACTGTTGTTGGACGCCATAAACTCGTTGATAACCAGCGAAGTTTCCGCTGCACTCACAGAGCCGATCAGATATGCAGTTATCACAAGGTCGAGGAGTATGTTTATCATATATCTGTGCATAATTTCTTTCCTTACCTACACGAAGCATCAAATGGATTTCCGCATTCGAGCCAGTCGCCTGCTAAAATGGCAATATCCAGAAAATTAACGTAGCAATCGCCGTTCAGATCAGCCCTAAGTTGTTTACGGCACTGAAATATCGTAAATGTTTCGTCACTTGTATCGCTGATAGCAACATCCAGGGGATCGCCAATTCGAATGAGGCACTGATTCGAGTCCGTGACAGGAAGCGGGTTCCACGTGTACCGGGCTAGGCCATCCTGCGGAGAACCGGTATTCTCCACTGATTTTACTGTTTGCCAGCTTTGGCCGTTATCAGTGGAATACTCGATTGTCACTGTATCCAGGTCGGCGTCTTGCTGTGTTTTCCATGTGATTGTATACGAGCCTGCCGCGGTCAGGTTCTCGCCGCCGTTTGGCGATAAGACGATGGGCCTGGGTCTGACGGCGTAACTCCATACATCATCGGGCTGATATATACCTGGAATGCTCAAGTCATTCGTGTGTCGCTGTATCCATGTCAGGGTGACATTGAAGCCATCGATTTCAACCAGAACGTAGCCGTAATTTTCGGCGTGGTCCAGTTGCTCGACGGTATAGTAACTGTTATCGCCGGAGTAGGGCGGCGACCAGATGTAGAGCCATGACCCGCCGGTACCGATGATGTACTGGTGGATATCGTTGTCCGGATTGCCGTCACCATCGTCAATGCGCGCGTGGTCATAAAAATGATCGTGACCGGTGAAATACGTTCGCCCGCCGGCGTTCCTTATGCTTGCCCAGAACGCATCGCGCTGGGCCGGCTGATTGTCAAGACAGTCGGAGTGCATCGCTCTGAAGGCAGGTTCGTGGCTGGCGATGAAGATATGCGGCTTGGTATTGGCGGCCAATTGAGCATCGAGCCATTCCTGGTCGATCATGTGGATGGTCTCGTGGTTGATGCCGGCGTATTGGTCGAGCGAGACGATAAAGGCATTTTTATGCGTCACGGCGTACGTCATGTATTTCTCTGACGCCGGACCATTGTCGGGCAGCATTTGCTCGAGGTAAAGGTCATTGCCGAAGACGTTGAGCCAGCGCGTCGCGTGATTGTCCTGCGGATCGATATCGGGCCGGATATAATAGCCCCAGACATCCATAATCTCGTGATTTCCGCGAGAGACGTAAACGCCGATGCCGGCGTTATAGACAGGGTCCATGATATCGACCCAAGCTCTGAGTTGGGCTTCGAATCCCGCCGGGCCGATTGATGCGAAGCCGGAAACCAGGTCGCCGGGAAACAGCACGAAATCGACGCCCCGGCTGAGTATCTCGGTCACAAGCTCGCTAAGAACGGTTTGCTGAATGCCGTTAGTGGAGCCCCGGGAGTCACAGGTGACGATAAACTTCCACGGTTTCTGGGCGAGACACATTGCCGGAAGGATTATAAGAAGAAGGGCTGGTAGGGTGTGCATCGCACACCATTTATTGGCGTTGAAGGTGTGCAGTGCACACCCTACAGCTGGTCTTTCTTTTCTGATTCCTGACACCTCCCAAAATTGTCGATTGCCGAATTCCGATTGTCGATTTACAAATCGCAAATCGCTATTCGGCCTTATCTTCCTGTTTTGTCAGCCAGTCGGCCTGTCGATTCTGGTTGTCTAAAATGGCTCCTAAATCGTTAGCATCTATCACGCCGTTGGGATTGATATCACCGATTAAGTAATTGTCGGGCGAGTTGGTGCTGTTTAGCATCTTATAAAGCATAATAAGAAAATCTGCTTCGTTGACAATGCCGTCGGCGTTTATGTCGTACCAGAAGATATTGTCGGTCTCTTGCTTTTTCTGGACGTTCCAGGCGATTCCGTAGCGCTGGTTCAGAGCCGGTTCTTTCGGATTCTCGATGTTGCTGAACGAAATAATGATTTTGTAATTTGTATAGCCGGCGTCCGCTGCGATGTGAATGTGCTCGACGTTGTCAACGCTGCTGTCACTGTAATCGAGCAGGTAATCGTTGTTAGGATTGTCCGGGTCGATGGCCCAGAGTTCGAGTCGGATGTTGCAATCTTTTTCCGGGGCCGGCTCAAAAGGATATTCGGTGTTATAGTGCCTGTTCCAGGCAACCGTTGCTGTTATGAATTTTTCAGCCGGCTCATTGAGGCGAATTTCGTAACTGTTCTGGGGCGTTTGGGTTTTATCTAGAAGATTCAGATCCCAGCCGGTCGTCGGAGCATCGCCCGGCTTGGATAAACCTGCGACTAAATGTTCGTAGGCGCCGACTGCGTTGAGCATGCCGGTCCCCTGTACATAGTCCAGCGGAGAGGCGTGGTCGTCATCGGTCTGGAGTTCCCCTTTATGCCAGTAGGGCAGCTTGGTCGCGGAATTCATTAGAATTGCCTTGATGACGCAGTTTCCGCCGTTTGGCGAGACTGCAGGACTCAGATCGGGATTCTCCCTGGCTTTTTGAACAAGCAGGCCGACTGCCCCGGCGACAACCGGCGCCGAGAAACTCGACCAGTTACCGGTTGGCTCGTAGCTGTTAGGCTCGTTCAACTCTGCGGCGAGGCAATTTCCGGGAGCGACAATGTCGGGCTTGCAGCGCCCGTCATCGGTCGGACCCGTGCTGGAATGCTCTGGGTAAGCGAGGGCGAAGTTGGCTAAATTAGTCGCAAGGTCTTCGGTATTTACGGAATCAACCACACCTACACCGATGACATTGGCTCCGGCGCCCGGGTAAAAGACGGGAGCATGTGCATCTGCACCGTTACCTATACTGGCTACGACGACAATGCCGTAGGACTCTGCCAGTAACTCGATGCCTCTTGTCCAAGGGAGCTCGAATGGGTAACCGAAGCTGGCAGTTATAATATCCGCATCGGGCGGAATCTGTGTGAATACATTGTTGAGCACGAAGTGCTCGAATTCATATATATCAGCCTGGGCTTGCGGTGTTGTACCCTCGTAATAAAACTGTCCTATCTCAGGATGAAATGCATTGGGATCTTCGCCGAACAGTATTGAGCAAATCGCAGTTGAATGCGTCGAGATTCCTGCCGGCAGCTTCGCCTGGTCTTTGAAGCTGAACTGGCTTATTTTGAAGCAGTTGTGGCTGATATCGGGGCGGTAATCGTTTTGCGGTTCGTCGTCGATATACGTGTAGCTTCGGGAGATTACTGCGAATTTGACGCCGGCGCCGGTCAGGTTTGGGTCCATTTCTCTCAAGGCAAAGACTCCGGTGTGTTCTAATCCCTGTGGCTGGAGGATGTTGTTACTTTGTGAATCATCTGCCCCGGCAGCAATGTTGGCAGAACAAAACAGTACTGCCAGAGAAGCTATCAGACTTGATAAGAACGTTTTTTTTGTTGCCTGTGTCACCTTACAACTCCAGAGGTGGCCTGAAAAACGGGGTAGAACAAAGTTGCCCTTCCGGTCGCCAACCTCCATAACAAATACTTTCTTTTCATCTACTACCTGCCACTATGATACTATAAAACGCATAAATTTTCAAGTAAATTATCCCGTAAGTCCGTATAATTTAATGATTTTCAAGGCTGAGAAATGCGGTTTTTGAAAACTTCCTGAGAAATCTTGCCTTTATCGGTCACGAATGCTATACTCAGGGCAAAATTCTTCGATTCGTTTGACTAAAGGTTTACCGTACGTATGAAAGTAATATTGGATACGAAGCAAATCGAGCAGATTCTCAGAGATTTAACAAAGAATATTATTTCAGATACACCGCCTGATCTGGATATTGCCGTAATCGGTATTCGCAGCAGGGGGGAGGTCTTGGCCCAGAGGCTGTCGAGCCGATTATCACAGGAGCTTGGCAAAGATGTTCCGTGTGGGACTCTTGATATAACGCTTTACCGTGACGATTTGAATTCGCCGAATAGTAATGCTCAGCCTCATGTTCGCACAACTGAAATCGGCTTCAATATAGACGACAAGATTATAATTTTGGTTGACGATGTTCTTTATACCGGCCGCTCGACGCGTGCAGCGATGGCTGCCCTTATAGATTTAGGCCGGCCAAGAGCGATAAAGTTGGCGGTTCTTGTTGACAGAATCGGCCGGGAGATGCCGATACACGCTGATTATGCCGGATATAAAACTGATGCCGCTCCCGTCAAATTGGTGCAGGTCAATCTCGTCGAGTCGGATGGGAAAGACGAGGTTGTTATTGAATAATTAATTTCGAATGTCGCATTTCAAATAACGAAATGCAAGGGACGAAATACGACAAGGATGGCACTAATAAGGAAAAGCAAGCAATTCAAGTGGCATCGCAAGCACTTACTCGGGCTGCGGGAGCTTAGTGCTGAGGAGATTACGTATATCCTCGATACAGCCAAAGGTTTCGAGCAGATAAGCACCCGGTCGGTCAAAAAAGCTCCTCCTTTGCGCGGCAAGGTTGTGGTGAATTTGTTTTTCGAGGACAGCACGCGCACGCGAAACAGTTTTTCTCTGGCCGCAAGCCGTTTGAGTGCCGATGTCATCGAGTTCACCAAGAAACTCAGTTCGGTCAGCAAGGGCGAAACACTGCTTGATACGGCCAAAAATCTGGAAGCCATGGGGATTGATATTGTTGTAGTGCGGCACAGCGCCGGCGGAGCGTCCAGATTTCTCAGCAGAAATATGAATGCTTGTATAATCAATGCCGGCGACGGATTCTGCGAACATCCAACGCAGGGTCTTTTGGACGTGTACACGATTCGTAAAATCAAAGGTACTCTTGAAGGTTTGAAGATAGCGATTGTCGGCGATATAGCGCACTCTCGCGTGGCCCGCAGCGATATGTGGGCGATGACAAAGCTCGGCGCCGAGGTGACATTTGTCGGTCCGCCGACTTTGATGCCGGCAGAGGTGGGCCGATTGCCGGTCAAGGTCAGCTATAGCCTCGATGAAGTTATCGAAAAGGTCGATGTGATAAATATGCTTCGGATTCAGTTTGAACGGATGGGCGGCAACCCGTTTCCTTCGATCCGAGAGTATTCGCATTATTTCGGGCTAACTGTCGAGCGGATGAAGAAGGCCAAACCTGATATCATGGTGATGCACCCCGGGCCTATTAACAGGGGGCTGGAGATGGAAAGTGAAGTAGCCGACGGCCGGAACAGCGTTATCCTTGAGCAGGTAACCAACGGCCTGGCTGTGAGAATGGCTGTACTGTTCCTGGTCAACCAGGCAGCAGCGCAAAAACTTAAAACTTAAAATGCAAAAACGAATATTAATATCAGCAGTTTCAATTTTCATTGTTGTCCAGATTTGTCCAGCCAAATCGACGGAGCCGACAGAAAAATCGCCAAACTTTAAATGCGTTAAGAAGCTTATTGGTGAGCTTTATGACATTAGAGCGTTGTTGGCTGACTACGAGCGATTCCAGGCTTTGCCGGATACCAATGAGAAGTTAGCGGAATATAAGGAAAAATTAGAGCGAATAAAAAATCCTTCAGTCGAACAGGTACCACCAGAGGTGGGCAAAGAACGTGAAGAGCAGTGGAAAAAAGTCAAGCAGATGCATAGCGACAAGTGGCCCCAAATCTATGGGCAGGTGCGTTCGGCTGTATCACGGTTGATTATGTTAGAAACGCTTGATACTGATATAGAGCCATTTTTTCGATTTTACTATACAGGGTCGATGGAGGCACGAGAACATTTATCGCGTTTTCTCGGGGTAAATGCGTATGCTGACCAAGATGAACTCTGGGAGGAATACACAAACAATTTTATGTTGAACAAACATGCAGTCAAACGGAATCTTAGGAAGTTGCGGGCGCAATATGATGTCCCGGATGCCGTGGTGGAACAT
>CBDVBU010000246.1:0-6090 GCA_965372295.1 uncultured Phycisphaerae bacterium | reverse complement strand
CGGCGTCGGCAATATTGACGCCGACCCGGTTTTTGTCGATGCCGGCACGGACTTCCGCCTCAAAGCCGGTTCGCCGGCCATCGGCACAGGGCCTTGCGGCCTGGATATGGGTGCCTACGTGCCGGCCGGCGCCGCGATCTGCGGCGAGCCTGATGAGATCACATATCGTACGGATGCTACGCTCATCGTTGGTGGGCTTGGCATTACGCATTACAAATACAGCCTCAACAGCGAGCCATGGAGCGAAGAGTTGCCGGTGGATGTGCCCATCGTGTTGAATAGCTTTCTCAACGGCCAGACTTATACCGTTTACGCTATCGGCAAGAACTCGGCCGGCTTCTGGCAAAGCGAAGATGAGCCGGCCGTCTCGCGCACATGGACCATCGACACATCTTATTCAAGTTTGTTAATCAACGAAGTGCTGGCGATTAACAGCACGACAATCGACAGGGGCGGGAGCTTCCCCGACATGATAGAGCTGTATTATGATGGCCCAGCCTCACTTAGTTTATCCGGCGTGAGCATTACGGACAATCCGGACGATCCGAGGAAATTTGTATTGCCGGCAGGGACCTCCATCGGAGCGGGCGAATACCTCAGACTCTACGCCGATTCCGATACGACCAGCTCCGGCATACATTTGGGCTTTGCCCTCAACGGAGATGGTGAGGGTATCTATCTCTATAATGCCAGCGGTCTGCTGCTCGATTCTGTCGAATTCGGCCTGCAGTTGCCTGACCTGTCCATCGGCAGAATCGGATACGATGGCCGGTGGACATTGACTGTGCCGACCTTTGGTCGGGCCAATATCGCTCAGCCGCTCGGCAATCAAGATGCAATCAGGATAAACGAATGGCTTGCCGATGGCCTTGTGCTGTTCGAGGATGATTTTATTGAGCTGTATAATCCTGAGACTTCCCCGGTTGATTTGACCGGCTTGTACCTGACTGACAATCCCGTCACTCAGCCTGATAAATATCCGCTCGGCCCGCTGAGTTTCATTGCCGGCGAGGGTTTCGCCGTGTTCAGGGCGGATGACCGCAATCGGCCCGGTCACGTGGATTTCAGGCTCTCAGCCGACAATGAAATGATCGGCCTGTTCGATGCCGGGCTCAACCAGATCGACAAGGTTCTCTACGGGCCGCAGACCACCGATGTCTCGTACGGCCGGGCGCCCGATGGCAGTGATGATTTTGCGTTCCTGGAACTGCCGACCCCTGGCATTGCCAATCCATTGTTCGGGCCGGCTATGGAGATATTGACTACTATTGTAGCTGAGGATATCGACAAGCGTGTGCTGGTTCCAACCGAAGATATCGGTGATCAATGGAGAACGGAAATCCGTTTTGACGATTCAGCCTGGGAACTCTGTACCGGCAGTCCCGGCGGAGTCGGCTTCGAAAGAACATTCGGTTATCAAGACCTCCTCAGCATTGATTTGCAGGAACAAATGTATGCTACGAACGCTACCTGTTATATCCGTATACCATTCACCGTCGGAATAGATGATGTAAGCGGACTAAGCGGGCTGACCTTGAAGGTACGGTACGATGACGGCTTTGTCGCCTATCTGAACGGAATTGAAGTAGCCAGACGTAATTTTGACGAGATTCCGGCTTGGGATTCGCATGCAAGCTCCAGCCACCCGGATTTGCTCGCCGTAGACTTCGAGGAGATAGATATCTCCGAATCCATCGGCGATCTTAAGCTGGGTGACAACGTGCTTGCCATTCATGGGATGAACACATCACGAACCAGTGCCGACATGCTCATCAGTGCCGAGCTTGACGGAGTTATCACAACGACAACCGATATTTTTCCATACGCCAATGCCTTGGCGCTTCTGGACGGCCTACGTGTAACCGAGCTGATGTACCATGCGTCTTCCGGCAGCAACTACGACTACATCGAGTTGTATAATGTCGGCGAGACATCTCTAAATCTTACCGGCGTTCGCTTGAGCGATGGGATTGACTTTACCTTTGGTCAGATGCTGCTCGATCCGGATCGATATATTGTGGTTGTCAGAAATCTCACGGCCTTCCGTTCGACCTACGGTACGGGTGTCAACGTGGCGGGCGAATATTCCGGCAACCTGAGCAACGGCGGCGAAAGGATTGTTCTTAGCCTTTCATTGCCTCTGGATGTTGCTATCTTGCGCTTCGAGTACAGCGACACATGGTATCCCGCAACCGACGGCAACGGCAGCTCGCTTGAGATTAATGATCCGTTTGCTCACCCGGCCACTTTGGGTCAATCCGAAAGCTGGCATCCGGCTATTCCCTCCCCGGGCGAGCTTTGAAAACTCTATCTTCACGGACTAATAGTTTATCAAATATTAATTTGTAAATTGTCTGCTTGTGATTGGGTGGCAGCTTCAAAGCCGAAGGCTTTGGGGATGGTCAAGACATCAGAAGCCATCCCCAAGCTTCGCTTGAGGCTGCCACCCTTCAAGATTATCAAATCAAATTTGACAGGCTACTAAGCATAAAATTAACAATAATATTGATTCGGCAGCGAGAGAGACTACAATTTTAAGTCAGGATCAATGGTTTGTAGCTTTGGATATGAATGGAAGTCCCGTAGGGGACGCCTTACGGCGGAGTCACAAGGATGGTTATTTTGGTAGGAATTGATGAGGCTGGTTATGGACCGATCCTCGGGCCATTGGTCGTATCATCGAGCATTTTTTCGGTGCCGCATAATCTTCTGGCAACCGACTTGTGGCAGATTTTAAGTAAAAGCGTCAGCGACAGGCGAAAACGGCTTGCAGGCAGATTGCTCATTACCGATAGCAAAAAGGCTTACAGTAAGTCAATCGGGATCAAACATCTGGAGCGTACGGTTCTGACGGCATTGAAATGCCTTAATAAAGAGCCGGCGACGTTGACCGAACTTTTAGAACTATTATGTCCGAGCTGTCTTGAGCGGTTAAGTGATTATCCCTGGTATAAAGATATCGGGGATCATTCTCTTTCGATTGATACGGCTGATAAGGAAATTGCCTCGGCGGTGCTGGCCGATGACCTGGCCTCAAACGGTATAGAGCTTCTCGATCTGAAAAGCTGCTGTCTGGACGTTGCATACTATAACAAAATGGTGGCTGCCGTGAAGAACAAGGCGAATGTTCTTTTCAGTGCTACGTGCAGCCTGATCAAGAGTGCTTATGACAACTTTGCAGGTGACGATTTGCAAATCATCGTCGACCGGCAGGGCGGGCGGGTCCACTATCGTAAGAACCTGCAGCGGATGTTCGGCGATATGGAATTGAAGATTCTCCGCGAGAGCCAGGCGACCAGCAGCTATGAATTGCAGGCCGGCGGCAAAGCGATGCGCGTGCATTTTGTAGTCGGCGCCGACGGGCGATTTTTGCCGGTTTCGCTGGCGTCAATGGTTAGCAAATATCTCAGGGAGCTTCTTATCGGCAGTATCAACCGTTATTTTGTCGGCTTGAGTGCGGACTTGAAACCGACAGCAGGGTACTGGAAGGACGGTTTGCGTTTTATCGAGGATATAAAAACCAATCTGCCACACGTTCGGTACAACAGCGATCAGTTGATTCGCTCTCGTTGATAACGACCGAGGTACGGCATAAAACAATGTAATGAATTGTAGATTTCATGTGTCTTTCGACGGGCAGAAATGACATAGTGACTGGACGATTACTGCTGCTGTAATTCTTCGTTAAGCAGGCGGATGTGACGGTTCTCTTCTTTGATAATCTTGTCGATGGTTTCTTCGCTGGCCGGGTCACGGGCGAAGTCCTTCAATCCGCGATAGAAGAAGATAGCTTCCTTTGACCGCCTGATAGCATCCTTAAATATTTCCTTCCTGTTTTCACGGTCGGGCGGCCCTTTTAGAGAGCCCGGCGTAGTCGCAAACACGGCAAGCCCCGCCATTACATGGGGATTGGACAAGACATAATTATTAGGATCGAAAGTTCCGAATTCGCCGGTCTGTTCGGAAAACCGTTTTCGCCTCTGCGCGAGAATCTTTTCGTGCCTGGCTTTCCATGTGGCCAGTTTGTAGCAGGTATCGCGAACTTCCATGTCATCGAATAGCTCAGCCGTTTTGAGGTAGAATTTAGCGCCATTGTGCTCGATCTTTTCGGCTATTTGGAGAACCTCAAAGACGTTAAATTTAGTCTCCATTATTCCACCTTCCCAAAAAGCCTTATTCTTTCATAATCAAGTGCGAAATTACAATTCCTAAGACCACAGGTGGCAGAGCAGCATGCTGCTAAGCCTTTATATTATTAAAATACCAGATTTGTCCTGCAAGTTCAATCACATTGGCATAGTTTTTTAAAAAATTATCTGCTGTGGAAATCACAGTACAATAGTCTATTATTTCTGTCTGTCACATCCCCGATACTCAGGTTTTTATTCGTTGATTTTCAGGACGGCGGCGGCGCGGAGTTTGGAATTCTTAATCGAGCAAAGCACTTCGTTGGCCTGCCCTAACGGGAATTCCTCAATCGTGGGAGTAATAGGTATACGAGCCGCCAGGGGCAGGAATTCTTCCGCATCCTGCCGCGTAACGTTGGCTACGGACTTTATTTCTTTTTCGAGCCAGAGATATTCGGCATAATCGAGCGGCGGAACGGGAGTTTCTTTGCGAATGGCGTTTATAATCAACCGGCCGCCCCTTTCCAGCACGCCGAGGGCATCTCGAACGCACTCTCCGACCGGCGTGAAATCCATAATTTTGTTCAGCTTTTCAGGCGGTTTGTCGCCGGAGTAGCCCGTCCAGACGGCACCGAGGCTTTTGGCCAACTCGGCGTGTCTGGCTGTTTTCGTAAAAACAAAGACCGGGCTGTTCGGGAACTTGTATCTGATTATCTGGATAACGATATGAGCTGAAGCTCCGAAGCCGAAAAGGCCGATCTTTTGGCCGTCCGTTACATTCGCAAGCCTGAGTGTGCGATATCCGATTACCCCGGCACATAAAAGCGGGGCGGCTTGTGAGTCTGAAAACCGTTCGGGGATCGGATAAGCGAAATCCTCGCCGATTACAGTGAATTCCGCGTAGCCGCCGTTAGCGTCTTTGCCGGTCCATTTGGCCTGGGCGCAGAGGTTTTCGCTGCCCGTTCTGCAAAACTCGCATTCGCCGCAACTGGAAAAAAGCCAGGTAATTCCCACCCGGTCGCCGATTTGATATTTCGTTACGGCTTTGCCCTTATCAACGACCTTTCCCACGACCTGATGGCCTGGAATGATAGGCGATTTTGTCGGCTTAAGCCTGCCTTCGGCTTCATCGAGGTCGGTATGGCAAGCGCCGCAAACCGAGACCTCAACAAGGATTTGATCGTTGTTGGGAGTGGGAGTTGGCAAATCGGCAGGTTTCAAAGGCTTCTCTTCGATCGGCGATTGTCCATCCAAAATCATCGCCTTCATTGTAAGGTTTCCTTTTCAAGCCGGCGTGTAAAAATTTCATAGCTGTCCCTGCCGAAAAGGCAAAAGACAACTTTTTCCAGGCCGGTTTGGCCTTTTAGGTAATCGATGGTTGTTTTCAGCATGATTTCGGCGCACCGCCCGATGGGGAAGCCGAAAATTCCCGTGCTGATTGCCGGGAAAGAAATACTCTTTAGATTATTTTCGTCGGCTGCTTTAAGCGAGTTAAGCGTTGCGTTCTTCAGCTTTTGGTCCTCATCTCCTTCGCCCATACGAGGCCCCACGGCATGAATTACGTGCTCTGCTTTCAAGTTGCCGCCGGTTGTGATGACAGCCCCGCCAACAAATGTTCCGCCTATTTTGTTGCATTCTTCCTGGATTTTGGGTCCGCCTTTTCGATTGATGGCTCCTGCGACCCCGCCGCCCAGAATCAACCGAGTATTGGCGGCATTAACGATAGCGTCGGTGTCCATTTCGGTAAGGTCGCCATCGAGCAATTCCAAAACGCGATTGTTTATCTTCACTTTCATTTTAGGCGACGATTTATTAGAAGATCCTGTTTCTGTCCGTAATGAATTTATCCACTTTATCCATGAGGATTCCCTCGCCGGATGGTTTTGCTTTGTCCCTGGTGTTTTTCTTTGGTATTGATTTCTTCTTGTGCGCTTTGGGCTTATATTCGGCCTTGATATCGGCT
>CBDVBU010000245.1:0-6134 GCA_965372295.1 uncultured Phycisphaerae bacterium | reverse complement strand
CGGAGACGCAACCTTAAGCCGGAGCTAAGTTTGTCATGGCCTATAGGCCTGATGATAACAGAAGATGAATTGCAGTTAATACGGGGCTCATATTGACACAGCTCGGTATGGGCCCCGGCTTTTTTACACCAACGCAATTAAGAGAATTTCCTTGACGAAAAGATCTCTAATGTGATATAAGTGAAGTAGCAGATTTTCACTGTAGTTCGGCGCCCATATTGACATTTGCAAGGAAGGAGGCCAATTCAAGTCGTAAGTGATGTTCCGGGCGGACATAGCATTAAATGTTGCATGAGCTGGAATTATTATGGCAATTTTTTACTCTTCAAATCTTTTTTATAAAGGATGATTATCATGTATAGGCAATTAGTTTGTTTAGTTTCTTTCGTTTTGGTGCTGGGCCTCGTCAGTACAAATGTGGCGCTCGGCGGTAAGGTCTGGGAGACCAGAGTCAGCAGCGGTACTGATGATGCTGAACAAGATGTCATCGGCGGCGGCATGGATCCAAGCAGTAGTGACCTGGAGATTTTTGATGACGGCGGTTTGCAGGTAATAGGTCTGCGCTTCGTAAATATTCCCATTCCGAAGGGCGCCATCGTGGATAACGCATTTATTGAGCTTACTTGCGATGAGACAAAGGGCGGTACACAACCCGTTAGTGTTCTCATCGAGGGTCAGTTGAATCCTAATCCCCCTACGTTTACCGACGCCACTAATAATATTACCAATCGGCCGGTAACGACAGCGAAGGTGGTGTGGGTTCCTGAAAATTGGACCGAAGAAGGCCAAAAGGATCGGAGTTCGGACATTACCTCTATCATCCAGGAAATAATCGACCAGGACGGTTGGGCCTTCGGTAATGCCCTGGTGCTAATCCTCAGAGACGACCCGGATAATCCATCCCAAGGCGTTCGATGTGCCGAGTGTGCCAGTGATCCGGCCAACTCGCCACTGCTGCATATAGAATTCAGGGGTAAATTTGCCGTCGAACCCATCCCGGCTGACGGCGGCCTATATGAGGACACATCGGCAGTGCTTAACTGGTTGCCGGGACTCAATGCGGTTTCACACGATGTCTATTTCGGCGAGAATTTGGTTGAGGTAAATGATGGCACCGGCGACACATTCCAGGGCAACCAGATTGATACTTTTTTCGTTGTAGGCATTGCCGGTCATCCTGTCCCGGATGGTCTCGTGCCGGGCACGACCTATTACTGGCGGATTGATGAGATCGAGGCAGATGGTATTACGATAAATAAAGGTGATGTCTGGAGCTTTACAGTTCCATCTTTGAAGGCCTACAACCACAACCTGTCAGACGGTGCCTGCTTTATAGACCCATATACAGACCTCAGTTGGACACCAGGCTCCGGTGCAAAAGTCCATACCGTGTTCTTCGGTGACAATTTTGATGATGTAAACAGCGCCGATGTAGGTTCATCCCAGGCAGGTTCAACTTACGATCCCGGTCCGCTCGAATCAGATAAGACTTACTACTGGCGGGTCGATGAGTTTGACGGCATCGAGACGCATAAAGGCGATGTTTTGAGCTTTACGACTATAAGCGCCAGGGGCACAGGTTTGCGAGGAGACTATTACACAGGCCGGAATTTCGATAAACTCGTACTGACCCAAATAGATCCTCAGGTTGATTTTCCCTGGCGCGGCGACGCACCGGACGATGCGCTTGGCGCCAGTGACTTCTCGGTCAGATGGACCGGCGATGTCTCGGCGCAGTTTACTGAGACATATACCTTCTATACTATCACCGACGATGGAATACGTGTATGGGTGAATGGTAAACTGATTATCAAGAACTGGACCCACCATGGAGACACCGAGGACACGGGAACTATCGACCTTGTTGCCGGCCGGTCTTACAGCATTGAACTTGAATATTTCCAGGCCGGCGGTGGATCAATCGCACAGTTGGGTTGGGAAAGTCCACATACGGCAAAACAACTTATTCCCACAGACCTGCTCTGGCCACCTGTAAAGGCCAGAAATCCGAAACCGCCTGATGGCGCCGTGGATGTCAGGCAGACAGCTTTTCTTAGCTGGGAGCCGGGAGAGGCGGCCGCTTCACATCGGATATATTTCGGGACCGACGAAGAAGCATTGAAAAACGCCGTTATGGCTTCGCCTGAATTCATCGGACTTGATGAGCTTGGCGCCGAGGGCTATAATCCTGGACCACTACTTTGGGATACGACTTACTACTGGCGTATTGATGAGGTCAATGATGCTAATCCTGACAGTCCGTGGATAGGCAGCATCTGGAGCTTTACGACAGCCAATTTCCCTGTCGTGGACGATTTTGAGGACTATGACGTTGGCAACAACGAGATATGGTGGGCGTGGAAAGACGGCCTTGGTTACGCCGCGCATGATAACGAACAGGCCTACCCCGGCAATGGGACAGGGTCGGCTGTCGGCGACGAAACCACTGCTTCATATACAGAGGAGTTCATTGTCCATGGCGGCCTTCAATCGATGCCTTTGGCCTACGACAACAATAAAGAAGGATACTCGAATTATTCAGAGGTGGAGCTGACGTTGAGCACTACGCGTGACTGGACAGAAGAAGGCGTTGTCACATTGACGATTTGGTTCAGGGGCCAGTTGGATAACGATGCCGAGCCGCTGTATGTTGCTATATCCAATAGCACCGGCGAATCTGCGATAGTGATCCATGATGATCCGGCCGCGGCACAGATCGAGGTTTGGACGCAGTGGGTAATTCCTTTGCAGAGCTTTGCCGATCAGGGCATCGTTTTGACCGATGTCGACAGGATCGCGCTCGGCCTGGGCACACAGGGCAATCTAACAACGCCGGGCGGAGCAGGTAAGATGTACTTCGATGACATTCGGCTTGATCTGCCGGTAGAGGCTGCTCAGGAATAGGTTTATATTGTGTCGAGGGCGTCCCGCCCTCGAATCGCGGGCAAGATGCCTGCGACACTATAACGCCTTCGGCTCGCGGGCTGGAAGCCCGCGACACTTTGATGAATTCGGGGCTTATACTATTATTTGGTATAGGCCCCTTTTCTATTGACTCATCCGGGAAATAATGGGTATCCTAATCACAAATGTCGGATAAAACTCCAAAATATTCCACACCATCCGGCGCCGGTCAATTTGCGACCACACGCTGGAGCGTAATTCTGGCGGCGGGAGATAGTGCATCCGCACAGCACGAACCGGCCCTCGGCACGTTGTGTCAAACGTACTGGTTTCCGCTTTATGCTTATTTACGGCGGCGCGGCTATGATACCCACGAGGCTGAGGATTATACACAGGGATTCTTTGCCGGAATATTAGAGAGAAAGGGCCTTCAGCGTGCCGACCCGAAACATGGAAAATTCCGCTCATTTTTGCTCGCTTCGCTGAAGAACTTTCTGGCCGATGAGTGGGATCGTGCCCATGCTCAAAAACGCGGTGGAGACAAAAAAGTTCTTTCTTTGGATTTTGATGCCGCTGCAGGCCGTTATGATCGGGAGCCTGCGCACCGCTTGTCGCCTGAGAAACTTTTCGAGAGATCCTGGGCGTTGACCGTATTGACCCGTGCGATGGATCGATTAAAGGCTGAATCCGCCGCTTCGGACAAACAGCGGCTCTTTGACCGTTTGAAAGTTTATCTGACAGCGGAAAGAGATGCTGATTCTTATCGCCAGGTCGCCGCGAAGCTGGACATGACCGAAGGAGCTGTGAAAGTTGCCGTGCATCGGCTTCGCCGGCGTTATCGCGAGATGGTGCGGGACGAAATTGCCCAGACGGTTACTACCGAGGCTCAGGTTGATGAAGAAATCCGGGACCTGTTTGCCGCCCTGGCTTGATGCGCTGATGTGTCGCGGGCTTCCAGCCCGCGATTCGAGGGCGGGACGCCCTCGACACAGGGTACGCCATTGACACAAACCCGCGGCATTTTAAGGACTACGCACGCTGAAAGCTGAACAATGCTTTGTTGCATATCCGGTAAAAAACTTACTGATTCTCTGTAACCTTTCGGCTGATTTGCCTTATTAAAGTCTGAAAGTAGCTATTACAAGAGAAAGGAGCGTTTATTATGGCTCAGGAAAATTGTTGTCCTCAATGTGGCGCGGACTTGCCCCCGGATGCCCCGGAAGGGCTTTGTCCCAAATGTCTGATGAAGGCAGTCGGGCAGAACGATGTCAATGCCACCCTGGAGGGATCTCATCTAATCGAAGGTCCCGGCACGAGAATCGGCCGATACGAGCTTTTGTCGCTTATTGGCGAAGGCGGTATGGGTCTGGTCTATCTGGCCGAGCAGAAAGAGCCGGTCAAACGCCGGGTTGCGCTGAAAATCGTCAAGCCCGGCATGGATTCTAAACAGGTAATCGCCCGTTTCGAGGCCGAACGCCAGGCACTGGCCCTGCTGGAACATCCAAACATTGCCCATGTATTCGACGCAGGAACAACTGACGCCGGACGACCCTACTTTGTTATGGAATACGTAGAGGGTAAGTCTATCACCAAATACTGCGATCAGCAGAAACTCAGTGTTGAACAAAGACTTGGACTCTTCCAACAGGTCTGCGAGGGCGTTCATCACGCACATCAGAAAGGAATTATACATCGGGATATTAAACCATCAAATATTTTGGTATCTGTCGACAGTGATAAGGCCATTCCCAAGATTATCGATTTCGGCATAGCCAAGGCCATCACACAGCTCTTGACCGAGAAGACATCATACACCGAGCAGGGCCAGTTGCTCGGTACTCCCGAATACATGAGCCCTGAACAGGCAGAGATGGCATACGAGGAAGTTGATACCCGCTCCGATATATACTCGTTGGGTGTGGTGCTCTATGAGTTGCTGGCAGGTGTACCGCCATTTGATGCCGCGGAACTGCGTGAAGGCGGGATTGATCACATTCAAAAGGTAATCTGCGAAGAGCAGCCAAGAACACCGAGTGCTCGACTAACGAGCTTAGGCGATAAGGCCAAAGCAGTTGCTCAAAGCCGTAGAACACAGATCATCACATTAACCAGACGTCTTCATAGAGAATTGGAGTGGATACCCATGAAAGCGATGCGAAAAGATCAAACGAGAAGATACCGGTCGGCCTCTGAATTGGCCGACGATATTCAGAACTACCTTACTGGTGCCCCTCTAATTGCCGGGCCTGAATCCACTGTGTATAGAGCCAGAAAGTTCGTGCGAAAACACGCTGGGTCCGTGGCGACCGCAGCGCTCTTGTTGGTGGTGATAATCTTGGGTCTGGTGGCGAGTATACTAATGGGCTGTAGAGCAGAGCAGGCTCGGGAGCAAGAGGCTGTTGCTCGTGTAGAAGCTGAGCAAGCACGTGATAAAGAGGCCGCTCTGCGGGCACAAGTTGAGCAGGCCCTGGCTCGCGCCGAAAATGCGGAGAAGGTTGCAGAGCAGCAGCGCAAGCTTGCTGAAGAACGAGCCGAAGAATATCGACGTTCTCTGTATTCCCATCGAATCACCCTGGCTGATGTGGCGCATCGTGACGGTGATATAGGCCGTCTTCAGAAGTTGTTGGAGTCATGCCCTAACGACCTTCGTGGATGGGAATGGCATCGCCTCAACCATATCTCAGACCAGGCCACAATGACCCTCCGAGGGCATGAGGGGAGGATCGCTGACGTGGGAATCAGTCCTGACGGTAAAGTAATTGTTTCCTGTGCCGAGGACAAAACCATCAAGGTGTGGGATGCTGCAAACGGTAAGGAACTGATGACCCTGTGCGGGCATGAGGGGAAGGTCATATCAGCTACATTCAGCCCGGATGGTAAGCGGATCGCCTCGGTTAGCAAAGATAAAACGATCAAGGTATGGGACGCTCAATCTGGCAAAGAACTGAAAACGTTGGCAGGAGGTAACGGCCTGTTCAATCCTAGTCGAGGACCGATTGCCTTCAGCCCTGACAGCAAAAGGATTGTCTCGGGTGGTAAGAACAATTCAATCACAATGTGGGATGTAGATGAGGGTACAGAGATAAAAAACCTCAGCGGGCACAAAAACTGGCTCTATTGCCTTGCTTTTACACTGGATGGCGAGCGCATCATCTCGGGTAGTAGGGACAAAACGATCAGGGTGTGGGATGTGGGCACAGGCGAGCAACTTATGGTGCTCGAAGGACACG
>CBDVBU010000244.1:0-6161 GCA_965372295.1 uncultured Phycisphaerae bacterium | reverse complement strand
CCTTGTCGATGAAGTCAAATCCCTGCTGGACGAGGAGAAACCCCTGAGCAAACAGGCCCGATGCGCTATCGGCTACGCAGAAATAATAGAACATCTAAACGGACAGACGAGTCTGGAAGATGCCATCGAGTCGATAAAGATAAACAGTCGTCGATTGGCCAAAGGCCAGCGGACCTGGTTCAAGACCTTCCAAAACGTCCACTGGCTCGATATCGCCGAAGACGAAACACCGGAACAAACCCTCGACCGAACAAAGAGACTGCTGGACGACATCATCGCTTAGACAACCTGCAATTGTCGCTGAGCCCGCAGGACGATGGCGGTATCGCCGAGAACAAGCTGCTTTATCAGACTGGATGGGACCAGCGTCATTCCCACATTGAAAACTTTTTCCTCAACCATCGCCGCGATCGTCCGCGCCGTCTGCCGGCAAACACCGTGCCCTGCGATCAGGTCCCCAACGATTCTGGATTTGTCCCACCGGCATCTGCCGGTAGACTCCTCAGACCCGGTAAGAAGCTCGGCATCTGTCAAATCCTGAACATCTATAGGGACAACTTCGATTCTGGAACGCTTAAGCTTACGCCCGAAATAATGCTCGCTCAACGCCACGGCGGCATCCCCGTAACCGGTAGCCGCCAGAGTCACCTTAATCATGGAAAAAATATCACCGCTGGTGACAATCCGGCGATTGTATTGATTGTAAAGAAAAAACGTCACCACCTCGGCAAACTGTTCCGCAACATCTATATTCGCCTGGTCGACCTCGCCGAGTGCATTATTGATAGTACCCATGACCTTAGTGTGCAGGTATTCTTCAATACTGTCATCGGCTTTTATAACTTTGAGCTGTGTCTGTATCACCTTCCTTATGCCTCCATGCAAAATCCACTAAATCTCAATATTGTCAAAGCCAAATACTAATCAAAGAGCGTCGGCTGAACAACCGGCTCCACTTCGGTAATTGCCTTGCTGACTTCCTTAATCAATTCGCCCGCGTCCCTGAAGTCACGGTAGACACTTGCAAAGCGAATATATGCCACCTTGTCAACTCTGCGTAATTGCTTCATCACACTTTCGCCGACAAAAGCCGATGAAACTTCCTTATCGAAATTCCGAAAAATATTCTCTTCGGCCTTATCGGCAATTCGTCGAATCTGCTCGACCGAAACAGGCCTTTTGTAACAGGCCTTCTGCAAACCGGTGACGATCTTGTCCCTGTCGTAAGGGACCCTGGAGTTATCCTTTTTTACGACATAGAGTTTGAAACTCTCACCGATCTTCTCATAAGTAGTAAAACGTCTCCTGCATACAAGGCACTGTCGACGACGTCTAATTACCCTGCCGCCATCGCTCGAACGCGAATCAATAACCTTATCCCGGTCTTCCTTACAAAAGGGACATTTCATTTCGTCTCTCGCATCTCGTATTGCATCTTGCGCTCGAGATACATTCGTTAACCAACGCTTTTCATCCGGATATTTCTACTCAGACTCCATTACCAGCCACAGGCAATCCACTCCTCAAAGCTCATTAAGCTAATACTATATATAGAATACCACATACATCCTAACAACAATATATAGTATGTCAAAGAAAATTTGGCTTAATTTTGCTAAATTTTTCCGGTTCCAATTTATGGATTAGCGAGCCTTACAGAACTCTAAACGCATTGCTTTAAGGCGGTCTTGGATTTAAGTAACGTCCCAACCTGAACATACCGCAGCCAGCCATTTAATAAAGCTTATTCCTGCAAATTCGGGGATCAGGAATCCATAAATGCAATAAAAGCAAGGATTCCTGCTTTCGCGGTCATGATACGTAGAATCCTTCAAAATTCGATCGGGGAAAAACAGAGAAAAAGATTTTCGCACACTAAAAAAGCCTCTGCGCAGAGAACGCAGAGGCCAACTCGGAAAGAAACTTATACAACCCCCCCTCAGGTCTGGTACTAAACTTTCACATCCTGTGAAAGTGTCGTTTCTAATCCGCCAACTCCTTCCTTCGTGCTACATTTAAAGTATACTATCAAAATCCTCGAAAGCCAAGTCGAGACACATACTTTGTCTACTTTTTTCACAGCCCGATAAAACGAACGCTCCTACATGAGCTATATGTCTTTTTTTAGTCTTGTGCCGGCCTGCTTATACTTCCTCGATTTTGGCCTTGCTTTTCAACCCATCTATAAAAGTATCAATCGCTTCCGACCGCATCTGTTCTTTGAGTGCGTCCGTGATCCTGTCTTTTACTTCTTCGAGACTTGCCACTGCCGCCGGCTCTTTTGCATATACTTTTGCGATATGAAAGCCGAAACGGGTGCGGAAAATGTCACTGGTTTGGCCGGCGCCTAAATTGAAAACCACATCCTCGAACTCCTCTACCATCTGTCCCTTCATGACGAAGCCCAGGTCACCGCCGCTGTCGGCGCAATCGGTATATTTATCAACGACCACTTCAAAAGCCACGCCGCTTTTCAATTCTTCGTATGCTTTGCTAATCGCCTCATAAGCAGTCTGTTCATCCGTCTGCCAGTTTACGTATCTGACAACATGAGCCACTCTTGCACGCTCGCCCGATTTGAACTGCTCCTGATTTTCCTCATAATATTTCTGTATAGCAGCCTGAGACGGTTTCGGCAGGTCTTTACAGACCTGGCCGATCCTCTGCTCGACTCTCATTTGCTTCTCGATGTCTTTCTCTATTTGCTCGTCATTTTCGGCGTTGAAGTCTTCGTAGAGCTGCTTCGGATCGTCGTATTGCTCTTTGAGTTTCCCCAGAGCGGCCTGTATCTGGTCAGGCGGTATTTTGTCACCGTTCTTTTCCGCCTCCTGATTGATTAAGAGCTTTTCAATCACATTCTCTCTGGACCAGTCGAGCAGTTGGGCCTCCCGCTCTTCGGCCTGCTGGTCTGCAAACACCCGTTCATAGTCCGGCCTTAGCCGCTCAACTTCCTGCTGTATTGCCGAATCCTCAACCTTTTCACCATTTACAATTAATGCCATATTTCGCCTTTCGTATTGCGTATCGCGCTTAAAAAGTTTCCATTAATAAAATTCGACCTAACCGCCCTTAGCTTTCGCGTACCAGTCCGGGTCCTTCTTCAGTTTTTCTCTTGCCTCGTTTGTCATCATCTCAAAAGCCGGATGAGTGCTCTGCCACGACCGCTCTGTAAACGGGCTTTGACGCATTTTTTCTATCTCTGGCTCGACCTCTTCAAAATAGCTGCCGTAGATGTGTAGTGAGTCGCTGATATCGACATATCTGCCGACTTTTACCGGCTCGCTTCGTTTCTCGGCAATACCGTCAGCGATTTTCTTTTGAAGGTCGGTCAGAGCGTAAACATTCATGAACCATGCCTTGTAAAGGTCCCTGCTGCGCCAGTGTGTATTCATATTGAGTGACAATTCGCCCGCTTCGTTGGCCAGCAGGCGGCACCATATCCTCTGAAGACAGGGCGGATCGTCCGTCGGCGGATCTGCCGTCGGCATCCAGGTTATGGCCTGAGCCCTTCGACTGTGCCCGGCCTTCGAGAGATAATCGATAATGTACTGAATCTGGTCAATTTTCTTGAAGGGCTTCGGCGAATCCGGGTCCCGGATATCTTCAACCGGACAATACGAAAAGAGCCGTTCGTGATACGTATAGGTCCACTTGCCGGCGGTAGGGTCGATCCAATGGTCGTGAATCCCGTTAACAACTTCCTGCCGGTACGATTCAAGCTCCTCTGGCCCGCCTGGAAAATTCTTGTGAATCCGGGGCTCGGCAAAAGGATTGCTGACAGCGATCATTACGGTGGCGTCTTTACTCGGCGGGTCTTGCGACTTATCGTATTGAGTTTTGACATCGAAGCCCTTGTCCCAGACGGCCAGAACAGCTTTTTCCCACGCTTCCGGCAGACAACCAGCGGTTATCGAAATCACAGGGATATTAGCAACAGATACAGCGGTTTTCATCTACGCATTCCTTTACAAATTTATAGTTATTCCTATTTTAAATTTCCAAGGTCAATTTCTTCTTTGGTAATATTGTACATTTTGTGGTAACGCTCCGGCAAATCGGCAAGCGCTCTTTTAGCAAAGAAGGCGTACTTACTCTCCGGCCACCTCTGAATAATGTCCCGGCATCCTTTGACCATCTGCCCGTATCCCATTACCGGCAGCCTTCCCATTTTCCGCTGGTTCTCAACCCAAATCCAGAGTTTCTGTGCCTCGATCTCATCCTCCAGCTCAAGCTCTTTAAACTGAGGTTTTGGCTGCTCGACCGGCGCGACCTGGCTGGATGGCTGCGCAGATGGAGTCGGCGCAGGTTGCTGCGCTGGTGACGTCGGAGCAGGCGGCTCTTTAAACTGCGGCTCAGCCAACAATTCCTTATCGTCCTGCTCCCACTGATCGTAAATCGTCTTCTCCGGCTCCTTCGTCCCCGATGTCAAAAAACCGATCAGGACAATCGCGCCCACAACGAGAACCGCGAATCCTACAATTTTCAGCCAAAATGTATCCATAATAATCCCACCCCTTTCTGACATTGATTATTGAATAATGACTATTGACTATTTATAATCAATCTTAGTGTTTAGCTTGATCTTTACAATATTAAATAGTCAATGAGGAATAGTCAATCGCAAATGTTCACAGGCTTAATAGAAACAATTTGTACAGTACAGTCCCTTCGCCGAACAGGGGACTCAATGGTCCTTACTATCGACTTAGGCCCGCTGGCCGATGAGAGCAAACCCGGCGACAGTATAGCCATTAACGGAGCCTGCCTGACCATCGCTAAGCTTCAAGGCAGCCTTGCCGGCTTCGACGTCAGCGCTGAAACTCTTGCAAAATCGACATTGGGTAAACTAAAACCCTCATCGGAAGTTAACGTCGAGCGGCCTTTGAAGGCAAATGATCGATTCGGCGGGCATTTCGTCCTGGGCCATGTTGACGGGACGGCAACGGTAGATGCAATCGATAAAGCGGGCGAATTTGCCAATATTAAATTCGCAGCAAAGGCCGAACTGCTCGAAGCAATAGTCGTTAAAGGCTCGGTCGCAGTGGATGGAATCTCACTGACAATTGCATCTGTCGATCTTAACAGCTTCGGCGTCTCGGTAATCCCTGAAACGCTAAATAGAACAACATTAGGCAAGGCAAAAATCGGCGATTGTGTTAATATTGAGACTGATATCATTGTAAAAACAATAAAAAGACAGCTCGATGAGATTCTGCCAAAGAAACAGGGCCTAACTGCCGAAAAACTAAGACAATTAGGATATTAAATAGTGTATAAAAGAACGCTGAAGGTATGGCGTTGAACGGTATTATGAGAACTAACGGCAATAATTCGATCACAGAACAGCCGGTTATCGGCATAACGATGGGCGACCCGGCCGGTATCGGACCGGAGATTATTGTCAAAGCCCTAGCTGACCCGGCGATTCGAAGAGCGGCAAAATTTGTCGTTTTCGGAATGAACGAGCAGCTTTGTTACGCCGCCGACGCCGCTGAGATCGAACCGTTCTGGGGCCGGCATCAGCACGAAAAAATCAGTCGTGAATACCCTTACAAGGTTGTTGTGGCCGATTACGACGAGTATTCCGTGCCATCCTGGGTCAAGGGCCCCAGCAAATTGGCCGGCGAGGCATCAACGAGGTTCTGTCTCGATGCGATTGACGCCGCCCGCGAAGGGATTATCGATGCGGTCGTCACGGCACCGATCAGTAAGAAAAGTTGGAAGCTGGCCGGCGAGGATTGGCCGGGCCATACTGAAATGCTCGCCGATCGCTGCAAATCCCCGCGAAAGGTAATGATGTTTATCGCCGGACCGTTGAAAGTGGCGCTGGCGACAATTCACGAAGCACTGTTTGATGTCAGGAACAAATTTACAATCGGCTGTGTCTTTGAGCCTATCGACTTGTTGAACGACGCCTTAAAGCAATACTTTGACATTGAGAACCCCAAGATCGGCGTGGCCGCTCTTAATCCGCACGCCAGCGAGGACGGACAATTCGGCGACGAGGAAAAACGCATTATATCGCCAGCCATGTTATTGGCACAGGAACATGGAATCAACTGCCTCGGCCCGATCAGTGCCGACACTCTGTTTTTGCGGGCCATGCGGGGCGAATTCGACGGCGTGGTCGCAATGTATCACGACCAGGGAATGATACCCGT
>CBDVBU010000243.1:0-6162 GCA_965372295.1 uncultured Phycisphaerae bacterium | reverse complement strand
CCGTTAATGATTACCAGCAGCTTGCCATCCGGCGGCACCGTCGATGAAACGACCGCCTCCAGGCCGAACGTCCCGCTGCCCTGCATCAGAACGGCTGTGTATTCATCCGGGCTGACTTGCCCGAGTTTAACCAGCTTGTGCCTGATATCCTTCACTAATCCAATGAACTCAATGTCGCGAGAACCCAGATCCCGCAGCATAGCCTGTTTGACGGTTTGACTTGTCGTCAGAGGTCCCGGCGTAAAGAGTATCTTGTCTTTCCAGCCGGGAATCTGCTTTCCTGTTTTCATCCTGTGGACTCCTTACTTTCAGCAGCTTTTTTGTAAGCTTCGGGGACCCAATTCCATTTTATAGCAAGCAGGCAGCCTGCAACAGCGGCAATCGCCACAAAGAAATAGAACAGGCTGTCCCAGCCTAATGCCCTTGCGATATAAGCGACGATAAAACCGGACACCATTTGTCCGAGGGAGCCGACGCCATTGATGACACCGGCAGCTAATCCGGCCGCCTTTGGTGAGCCTGTGTCGATAGCTGCGGCGCCCGACATCAAGGCATCAGGGCCATAAGTAAAAAAACCAATCAGAGATATTCCGATTGCGTTGCCAAGATGACTCCAGGCAGCTAATTGGGGGTGGAAGAGGCAAGTTATAGCCAGGCCCCACATCCCCAAGGCTCCCACGGGCATACGCCGAGCTTGAAAGAGCTTGTCCGAAACATAACCGGCGGCAACTATGCCGCTAAACCCCCCTGCTTCATAGAGAATCGAAGTGTAACCCGCCTCAGCAAGACTGTAGCCGAGATGTTCGACCATATACAGCGGCAACCAGAAGAATATTGCATATCGCCCCATCTTCGTGAAGAAATACATTGTGCTGATAAGCCAGATCACGGGATTCCTCAGCACGAGAGCAAAAATCTCCTTCGAAGACGTCTCCGGGGCACTACTTGCGCTCTGTGACGATTGGCTGTCGGCCGAACCATCTTCGGCAATTTCCGGAAGGCCAACGTCTGTGGGCTTGTTGCGCGTGAAGACGACAAAACTCAACGCTATCAGGGCCAACAAAACAGACGGCACCCAGAAAGTGCGGCGCCATCTCAGATTGAATTTGTGCGGATAGGTCTCCTGCAACAGGACTTTGTTCAAGGAGATCAGATTACTGCCTTTGAGTTCCTTCTCTCGCTCGGCGGCGGTTCTCTTCAGCAGATTCTCTATGTTCTTGATGGTTCTCTCCGAGAGTCGGACGCCCGCAAAGTTCTGTTCGCTGTAAAGCCACGGCCCTTGAAGCGCCGCGTTTAACTCTGTTACCATTGCCCGGTGCAGCGGTTCCGAGACCGGACCGGATTCCTCGTATGTATCGAGCAGTTGACTGCTTTCAGATGAAAACTTCGATCTGAGGTGTTTTGAGAGCGAATTGTCGTCGTCGCGCAGTTGAATTGCCAAACCGGACGAATCTTTCAGGTCGCTCGTTTGAAACAGTATTGGTCTGGTCACAACAAACGTCGCAAGGCTGGTTGCTGCGATAGCGCCGACTACGTAGCAGGTTGACCACCATGACATGACAATACCCCGTTCCTTGCGCCGAAACCAGGGAGCCATATTCTTGACTGTCCCTGACCAGCCCGTCGATTGCCCGGTCCCGTTGATACACAGCAATAAGCCGAAAACCAGCAGGGCTGAGCCAAAGCCCAGGAAGATGTTTGCCAGCACCGATAGAAACAGGCCGATGCCAACGATCAGGCGCGGACCGAACTTGTCGGACAAGAATCCGTTGTAAAACTGGCCCAGCGCATAGAAAAGACTATAGAAAAACAGAAGAATCGCGAAATGATCTTTCGTAAATCCAAGATCCTGATCGAGCAGAGGCATAGCGATGCTGAAATTTTTCCGGCATAAATAGAACCCTCCATAGGCCAGCCATGACATCGCAAAAATCCGGTAGCGCCAAAATCGATATTTCCTATTGAGGATTATTGCCATATATTCTATCCACCTCGCCGTGCTGCGCTCCTCGCAGCAGGCGGTAATCAACGTTGCACGGCTATTGTACGGATTCAATAGGCTTTCGCAAGGTTGTTCTGTGCTTGTCGGGTGCGCGAACCATAAATCGCCATTGCCAAACGCTGTGAAGCCGTTCGATCAATGGATGCGGCCAAACGTATGAATGTTTCCTGTATCCGTGCTGACAAAGAGACGTCCGCCGGCGGCAGCCATGGCCCGAGCGCGACCATTAACGACCCGGTTCCAGATCTCATCCCCATTCGTTATGCTATAAGCAGCCACTTTGTTCGTACCGCCTGCAAAAAGGACATCACCGGCCAGAATCAACGCATGCGGATAATCACACGGAACCGACCATCGCACGCTGCCATTGCTTCGGCGAACGGCCAGAAGGGAAGTCCACGTGAGGATATAAGCCGTATCTCCCGAAACGATAAGGCGACGAGCATTCGGATGTGCAGCGATGCGATCTTTAGTAGCTGCATCGTGTTCTGCGAGTTCATAACCTGCGGCGTGGAACTTCGCATGGCCGCGAATAAAACGAGAATCCGAAGTCAATAGGGCATAACAACCGCTCTGGCCTCGCTCACCAAAGGTCCCCAAAACGGCGCCTGTCGTGCGGTTGAAAGCATAAGGTTGCAACCTGCCCTGGAGCAGGTAGATTCGGGTTGCCGAAGCCAGCACGGCGCCCATGGGCGTAACGCCGCCCGAAACACGGTAGAGACCCGGACCGCTGTCCAAGCCGGTTTGGGCATCGAGGCTGCAAAGGTAGGACGTCTGCCAATTCACGAGTGACGCCGCGAAGTACACTTTTCCATCCAGCACAGCCGTACCGGTTCTTACCGGCCACATCGGTATCAAGCTGCCATTGTTACCTATGAGTCGTGTATCCTCGGAAGGGCTGTATTTCCAAATGAAAGAGCCGTCGCTCGCGTCGATACAGTAGGCATAGCCGTCATCAGAGCCGAAGTATAGCTTGCCGTCGTCATAACTGGGTGGATAACGAACCGGGCCTTCCGTGGTGAAAAACCATTTTTGCCGGCCGTTGCGAACATCGAGACAGTGGACGGAATCGGTAACGGAGGACCCAAAGTAAAACAGATCGCCGACAATTGTGACGGCAAATACAAAGTCGAAGTCTCGCTGTGGGGTAAGCTCGCAGATGGTAGTACCGTTGGATCGATAGGAGTCCCACGGCGCTCCCCCGTCCCAGGCAACCTGAGGCGGCGCCGGCGGAATATAAACCCAACCCTCGTCTAATTCGTCCGGGGTAAACAATTCCGTTGTAACTCCGCTTCGTGCATTGTCGTGCATATAGGTGGGCCAGTCCTCAGCACCGGCCGGGCCGAAAAAGCTGAGGACGATAAGAGCAACCAAAAGCGAACTGCCGTATGGAATCCTACGGGGTGTCGGCAATGCTGCGATCTTCTTCATCTCATGTCTCATTGCAGTTCCTTATGTCATTCCGTTACCTGGGCGTTGGCATTATCTTACCGCTCACGAAGCCGATGGACGTATTCAACCAGCCATTGCAACTGCACCCGCCACCGCCTTCCGGCGAGAGAACCATTCCGCCGCCGGGGATAGTACTCAACCAGCAGCTCGGACGAATGCCCGACCAGGTGCTAACCACACTTGAATTGATGTCCCAAATCGCGATATTGCCGCCCGAACCTCGGTAAATCAAGGCCCCGGCCGTACCGGCGTAGGTGGCGCAACCTGAGTGACGGCCCACTTGTGCGGTTACAAGATTGCCCGTGCCCAGATCGTAACCATTGGGCTCAAGGTATATCACATTTCCCGCAATAACAGGATGTTGCATGTGACCACTGTGATTATCTTTAGTCCAGGGATGATTCTGTGACCATACGGAATTCCCATTCGTAGCGTGGTAGGCGTATATGTTGTAACGAGTCCCTGAAGACGTAATAAGCAGCTTTTCGTTTTTGTACTGCATGTAGAAAACCACGATACCGTTGGCGGTGTCGATCGATTTCTCCCAGAGCTTCTCACCCGTATCCTGATCCAGGGCAACAATGTATTGATTGCTCCACATCTCGGGAATTCCTATTCGCCCCGAAGGATATTCCTTCACCGTAGTATTGCGGCTCTCAACAAAGTAAAGCCGGCCTCCACCGAGGGTAATCGTCGAGTTGATAATGACGCCGCGTTCAGAGCGGTTATCTGTCCAGACTCGGCTACCGCTGTCTTTGTAATTGGCAAAGACATACTTGCTACAAACCTGATGGGTGACATCACCCGAAGTAGCATCGTACCACCCTGTGCTCGAACCGCCCCAGATATTCGTGTAATGAGCGCCGTCGAGCTGGGCGCTGCCGTAGAGCTTATCACCTGAGATGGCCACATAGCCCCATTCCAGGCCGTCGTCGTTCAGTTTGTACGTCCTTCTTCGGATCCCGGTATCGCCGTCAAGAAACCAGCAGTCATCGTCAATCGCTATATATAATCCATCCGCATCCGCCGAGACATAACCGCTGTCTCGCGGCGTATTAACCCGCAATAATTTGGGAATCTCCAGTGACCAATATATAGCTCCATTGTAGGAATCCATGCCTAAAACACGGTCCAGACCCTGGTGGTACAGCCGGCCGTTGGCCATCACCGGAGTCGGCATACGTGGGTTACGGTCCGCTCCGAAATCGGCGCCGGGCGAGCCGATCCATTGTATCATCATCTGGCCGGTCCGGGTTGCCCCTTCGAGCACATCGTCGGCGTTGGCGGCGTTGTCCGGATTGCCATATTGGCGAGGCCACTCCGCCGCATCCAGTACCGGCCCGCGAACGACTTTGGACCAGAGCCCATTGTCGTCTTGAGTGATGATATTGGCCAGGCATCCGGCGTCCAACCACGTTTCCAGTTCAGTTTTCGTTAGCTCGTGAGGACAACCGATCGACTGACCAAGAAAGGCAATGCCGCCGGGACGCAGCACGCGGAACATCTCGGCTGCGGAGCCGGCGCACGCTCCTTCGGAAAGAACGCTGTCGGAGACGATGAGATTGAAAAAATACTTGGTGAACTGGAGATTTTCCAGTGAGTCAACCTTTCGCACTTTTATTCGAGCACCGTAGGCTCCCGCCTCCATCAGTTTATTTATTGCCGTGCTGATCCTGGCCGAATCCGTATCCACCCCCACAATGGTAAGGTCACTGCGTTTGGCTAATTCGAACGCCAGCCGCCCTTCACCGCAGCCGTAGATCAGGCAGAAGCCTTTCTTGACGCCGGTTTGATTGATTATGTGCTCGGCAGTCGTCTCATACAATTCGCTGAGAGAATCGACCGGGTAAGGTGAAGCTATATCCGAGCAGTCCAGCCGTGTATAGTTTATCGCGTTATCGAATGTGTAAACATCGGTGAAAAGATCTCTTGGATCGTTGGTATAACCGACACGATAATAGTACCGTGTCCTGTATTGCAGATCGCTCAGGGTTATTTCATGAGTGGTGGTCGCTGAAGAATTTTCCACCCGCAAGCCCAGCGAGGTCGATGTGCCATACTCTACGATAGTCTCGCGTGCATCAGGCGTGTCCCAGCGAACCACCGCCGTAAACGGCCCCGTAAATTGCACATAGGGTCCCACATCAATATTAACCGTCCCGTACCGTCCCCCTAACAAGCCACCACGCACTTGCAAATCAGCCTGAACAAGCGTAGCCGTGACGAAAACCCATAGTAAGATTATGACCATGCCGAAGCGTCCTCTTACGCCGACAAACGCGACTACCGATTCTAATTGCTTGAAACACTTGTGCATAACGGTATCCTTGTAATCATCATCTCCGCCGGCAGCAGTATAGGCGATGATATGTATCACAGTCACACGGCCAATAACCTACCCGGCCAGGGCCAGCTTCGAAATAGAGTATACATTATATTTAACCCCGCGCCAAGACCAAATAATTGGGGCCTTATCGACATGCGGGACACGATACAGAACACAGAATACAGGAGACAGAATCCAGAAGTCACTTTAGCCCGCACCACTGGTGCCGGGTCCAATCACAACATACGCAATACACAGAACACAGAACGCATAACGCAGAACCTTACCCTGTGCCGGGTCCAATCACAACATACAAAGGAGAAAGAGCAAGTCAAAAGGCAAAAGTGACAAAACACAAGACACCAGCCAATGTCTACGCCCC
>CBDVBU010000242.1:0-6166 GCA_965372295.1 uncultured Phycisphaerae bacterium | reverse complement strand
GCCACGGGATAGACAATGGTAAAATCAGTCGAACTGTATGCCCGAGCCAGACTGAAAAAATATGTTCCACAGCACAGACCTGAACCAACCAAATAAAACCAAGCTCTGATCGGCAGTGAGCACGTTACTATTTCACTGATGACTGCCGGCAAGAAACCTGTGATCATTGTCAGGAGCAGCATTCTCATGAAGAAAGCACCCTCTGACCTTTGCCGCCGAGCCAAGAGGTTCCAGGTGGCATGTCCAAATGTAGAGATCATAACTAAAACAATAGCGAATGAAGACAAATTAAAACCTCAAATTGAAATAGAACGCATATAGACAAATTGTTCTTCAAAGTCTTATGATAGCAATACTATATCAGTAAGTTTCTCTTCAGCAAAAAAGATATCGCCATAGTGGTCAACCTCTGGCCACATATTCCCGCCTTTGACCACTTGTGTGTAGGTCGTCAGCAAGAATGAGACAAAGAAGCCTCTAATTCAGGAGACAATTTTAGCTCCGGTTATAATTATACTATTGTATTCTTTCCTTTCAAGAACTGTTTTTCTTTTCAACTCAGTCCGCTGACAAACCCAATTTTGCCTTTCTCTTTGCTGATGATCTCGGCTGGGGTGATCTCCTTTCAAATTACGGTTAACATTAACTACCTCATTGTATTGTAAGGATGCCTGGCTCTTCATAAGTTCATTGAAGACGTTGGCGTCCTATATTTTTTGTGGAAATTGCGTTATCCCAACAAAAAATAACATTTTTTAGGACTCGATATCAGCAAAATTGGTATTTGTAGTGTCAAAATGGTGTCAGACTGTCACCGTGTCTTGGTGGTGTTTTTTAGCTCATGAAAAAGATGTCTTGTCACTTCTCTACAGCTTCTGTTTGCGGCAGTTTTGCTCGCCACTTTTCGGCTTCTTCTGGTTTGCCCCAGGCTTCGTAGAGTTCGATCAGGTTGTGCCATAACTCTAACGTGTGTGGATGCTTCTTCCGCTTCGTCATAATGGCGTTGACATACATACAATATTGTGCTATTATTGAGGCCGTAGCGCACAGGAGTAGTGTTTATGACGTCAAATGGAAAATGTGGGCTTAGAATACCCGTGAGTGGTTGCCAATGAGGGAGGCTGGTCGTGAGCAGGCAAAGACAGACAAGTGGTTTTATACTGGTAGAAGTGAAGGTTTCTAATCGCGAAGGTGGCAGGTTCCAAAAGGCATTTACATTGATTGAGCTTCTGGTGGTAATCGCCATCATTGCAATACTGATGGCCATCCTCATGCCCACACTGAATCGGGCTAGAGAGCAGGGCAAACGTGCGGCTTGCCTTAGCAATGTCAAGCAGTTGACGCTGGCATGGATTATGTATGCAGATGATAACGATGGCAAGATGGTTAGCGGCAACACAAGCACCGGCGGCCACAACAAAGATGGCACCTGTTGGGTATATTGGCCGGGCCGGAGTGCCTTAGAAGAAGAACGAATAGAGGGTGTCCAGAAGGGATTGCTATTTCCATACTGTCCGAACTTAAATCTCTACAAGTGCCCGACCGGTGTGCGGGGAGAGGTGGTGACGTATGCTATAGTTGACGCTATGAATGGTCATGACGCGATACCCGGCGCTGAAGGGCAGATACTTAAAAACAGGATACAGATTCGCAAGCCGGGCCAGAGGGCTGTTTTTATCGATGAGGGCCGATTGAGTCCGTCGAGCTGGACGGTTTATTATGACCAGGAACAGTGGTGGGACGGGATTACGGTACGCCACGGTGATGGAACGAACTTCTCTTTTGCGGACGGGCACAGTGAATACTGGAAGTGGAAGGACCCGCGCACCATAAAGTTCGCGCGAGGCGAAATAAGCGGTCAATCTTCGGTGCCGGATAATCCGGATCTGTACAAAGTGCAGAAGGCTGTGTGGGGGAAATTAGGTTATACACCGAACCGTTAGCAAACATGGTTTTTCCTGCCTATTGTGCTGTTGAAGACAACGGGTGTTTTGGCGTGTAACCAAAGCATAACTCCAAATTATTTAATTTTTTTGAAGGAGGATTATTATGTCTAAGAAATTGATTTTCGGACTGCTGGCGATGATGGCTTAAAGTGTGAGTACAGCCCAGGGGGGACTTTTACGGTATCGCCCTGGACGAGCGACGCTGATTCGGGTATCAGTGCGGATAAAGTCTATACCCACACGGGTAAGTTTACGGGCACTGAGGGAGAACCTTTTTATGCAGGTAACGGCGTTTGGTTCGAGGGCGATCAAGACAATCAGGGTGTTGACTGGAGTCTGTCGAATATACCCCATATCTTTGGCGGACAGCATGGGACTAATGTGACCGGCAGCGGGGCTGATTTGCTGACGTTTTTTGTCTATGGTGACGATCCCGAGGGAATTGTGCATCCGATATTGGAACTGAGCAACCTGACGCCGGGACAGAATTATATTCTCACCCTCTACGCCAAGGAATGGGAAGCAAGCGGTCGCGTTATCGATATTACCGCCGACGATGATCCCGACGATCCGGGCTCTGCTATTCAAATCGATCAGGACCTGTACGGCGCGAGCAACGGGCTGCTTTTGAAGTATGCTTATACGGCGCCAAGTTCGGGAAAGCTGACGTTGACTTTCGATGAATTAGGCAGCAACGTGTCGTGGCATCATTACGCCTTCTCCAACGAAAAAGTCCGGCCGTATATCGGCGCGAGCCTTGTCAATCCTGCTGATGGAGCGAAAGATATGCCGCGGGATAATGTGGTTCTTAGCTGGACACCGGGAGACTATGCCGACAAGCACGATGTGTACTTCGGAACCAGTTCCGACGATGTCTATGATGCAACCCCGACCGAGGATCCCGCTGGTGTCTATCTGGGCCGGCAAGACCCGAACACCCTTGCCCTCGATCGATTGGAACTGGGCAAGACCTACTATTGGCGTATCGATGACGTCAATGCGGCGCCCGACGACACCATCTTCAAAGGTAACATCTGGAGTTTTACGGTTGAGTTGTTCGCTTATCCGATTACGAACGTTGTCGCTACGGCTTCCAGCAGCGAGCCGGGTAAAGAAGCTGAAAATACCGTGAACGGTTCCGGGCTTGATGACAACGGTTTACTGCACGGCATCGAAAGCGTAGGAAATATGTGGCTGAGCGCCCGGGACGCAAATCAGCCGACCTGGATCGAATTTGAATTCGGCAAAGTTCACAAGCTCAACGAGATGTGGGTATGGAACTCGAACGATAGTCTGGAGCAGGCGATTGGTTTAGGATTCAAAGATGTTATCATTGAGTATTCCGCCGACGGCATCGATTTTACAACACTGGGCACAACGCATGAGTTTACTCAGGCACTCGGAACGGCGGACTACGCGCATGATACCACTATTGACATGGAAGGTGTGGCGACAAAGTACGTCAGGCTTACAGCCAACAACAACTGGGGAAACATCCTGGTTCAATTCGGCCTGAGCGAGGTTCGCTTCTTCTTCATACAGGTCCAGGCAAGAAAGCCCAGCCCGGATTCAGGGGCAACAAATGTGGGCCTGAATCCGGTACTCGACTGGACGGCGGGAAGAGAGGCAGCCGGGCACGATGTGTACTTTAGCGATGATTTACAGGCCGTGATAGACGGTACTGCCCCTGTTACAGCCGTGACCGAAACCAGCTTTGGTCCGTTAGACCTCGATTTGGGTAAAACTTACTATTGGCGGGTCGATGAGGTCAATGAGGCCGAGATTCCCACAACATGGCAAGGTGATATCTGGGACTTTTGCACGCAGGAGTATCTGGTTGTGGACGACTTTGAGGACTACGACACCGGCGAAAACCAGATATGGTACGCATGGAAAGATGGGCTTGGCTATGGCACACCGGATGTTCCGCCTTATTATGCCGGCAACGGCACAGGTGCGGCGGTAGGTGACGAAACAACTCCTTCTTATTGTGAGGAAATAATAGTACACGGCGGTATCAAGTCGATGCCGGTGCTCTATGACAACAATAAACAGGGCTTTTTCAAGTATTCAGAGGTAGAGCTTACGTTGAGTTCTCCGCGTGACTGGACCGAGAAAGATGTTAACACGTTGACGATTTGGTTCAGGGGCAATTCGGACAATGCTGCTGAGCCGATGTATGTTGCTCTTAACGGCAGTGCGGTGGTCGCTCATGATAATCCTGATGCAGCACAGATATTTACCTGGACACAATGGAATATCGACCTGCAGGCGTTCGCAGATCAGGGCGTTAACCTGGCCAATGTCGATACGATTGCCATTGGTCTCGGTGATAAGAACAATCCACAGGCCGGCGGCTCAGGTAAAATGTACTTTGACGATATTGGTCTGTATCCTTCGTCACCGGAACCGGCGCCGACGGTTGGCATATTCTCCGTCCATCCATGGACCGGCGATGGCGATTCCGGGATAAGCAGCAGTAAGACCTATACGCACACCGGAAAATTTAGTGGCGAAGGCGCCGACGGTGAACCATTCTTCGCGGGCAACGGTGTATATTTCGAGTGCGATACAAATCGTTCCGGAACCAACTGGGCACTGACCGGCGCTGCAGGCGTCTTCGACACAACGAACCCTGTCAACGTTACAGGTGACAGTGCGGCCCTTGCAAGAGGATTCTTCTACGGCGACGAGGACAACAACCATCCCGTGCTTACCCTGACGGGTTTAGTGCCCGACACTGAGTATGTTACGACGTTTTACACGGTCGGATTCGGTGGGGCGGGAACCCGCTTTGTGGACATTACGCCCGGCGACAATCCGAGCAATCCGACGCGAGTTGATCAAAACGGCGCCGACTCCGGCAATGGACAGCTCATCAAGTATACGTACACCGCCACCGGCACGGAAATGAGCTTTACGTTCGACGCTTTCAAAACAGCCGATTCGTGGCACCATTATGCTTTCTCGAATGAATTACACATTCCCTAACCCGGTCGAGCCGGAACCAAACAGGGTAAGGCAAAAGGCTGACGCCTTAACGAAAGTACCTTCCGCTGCCAAACATCTTCTCTGTTCGCATGATCACAATCTCCCTCCCACCCTCTTTCGAGGGAGGGAGATTGCTTTTTCTGTTACTAAAGAGTTTTGCTGCTACCGCCGGGCCGATCAAATCTGTCGCCAAATAAAAGACGATTTGTCACCATCTTTGAAGCAACCCTGCACTTTACTAATACAACGATTGTATACGCTACGAAACCCATAAAAATAGTCGTTTTACTTTACCACCAGGATTTACGAATATATGGCACTGTTTGTACGAGAATTTGTAACAGACTAACGCTTTTGTGTTTCTAAAATCACCGTTCTTGGGGTCAAAAACGCGAAAAAATTCAGCAATTTTGGCTTGGGGGGTACCATAGGTTGGGTAGGGCCAGATTGTCTGAATAAAAGCATCACAGAAGCGTTAGTTGAAAATCATTGGGCAGGGAAGAGACAGCATAAAAAGGGCTGCAAGCGGATAGTCACAGCCCCACAATTTTAGGTATGGCCTGTTGAACCTGCCGGAATATTGTTGAAATTGAGATGAAATTATGTTAAGGGGGGTAGTAGGTTAGCTCCTCCTTATTGCCACTTGCCGAATGTGCGACCAGTACAGCATGGGCGGTGTCGCTCTCTCTCACAGCCCCATAGCTGTGTTCTGCCATCAGTGGTTGGTTGTATTGCCATCGTATCAATTGGGCACTTTATTATCGTTGTATTAGGCCAAGAGGAGCTAACCGCCCACCCCCCTTTTATGTTATTATGAGACTTGAAGCTTACAGGAGTGTTTCAGTGAAGTGTATATGGGAAACCATTACCTGGAATAGAAACAAGCTATATCAAAGCTGAATTTAGGAACAACGCTTCTTTTTGTTGCAGTTCTGCTTGTCTGTACTGTACAGTCGTTTAGAGAATTCACTTTATGTCTCAAAAACTGCTTTTATATCTAACTTTTGTTATCTTTGTGCCTGGTTTGGTTCTGACAGATACAACCATCGCACAACCAGCGAACCTTTATACCCGCTGGCTGCTCAATGAAGGTGAGGGCGAGATGGTATTTGACATTTCCGGCAACAACTTGCACGGGATGATTCAAAATGCCGACAATGGCCTTGGACCTGATGGCTCAGTTTGGGTCGAAGATCCGGTACGTGGAACCGTTATTAGTTTTAACGGCA
>CBDVBU010000241.1:0-6189 GCA_965372295.1 uncultured Phycisphaerae bacterium | reverse complement strand
AAAGAGCTTGATAGCAAATTTAATGGTGCGATCAAGCGGTTGATGGAATTAGGGGATTTCAAGGGAAAAGACGGGACCAGCGCAGTTGTTTACGGCAATGGCCAAACAGGCGCCAAGAGGATTCTGCTGGTCGGCCTTGGAGAAAAGAAAAAGGCAACTCTGGATACGATTCGCAATGCAGCGGCAAACGCGGCAAAAAAGTCCGTAGAGCTGAAAGCAAAGACGATGAGCTTAGCGCTGCATAAGGCATTTGGCGGGCGGTTCGATCTGTCCGCGATGGGGCAGGCCTGCGGCGAAGGAACATATTTCGGTAGCTATCGCTACGATGAATTTATCACCGAGAATGAAAACGGGCGACTTGGTTCGCTTAAAGTTGAGCTGATCGATTCAGATTCGGCGAAATTAAAAAAGCTGAAAAAAGGACTCTCGAGCGGGATTGCCATCGGTAAGGCGCAAAGTTACGCCCGAACGATTGCAAACCGACCGGCCAACGTGATAACTCCTGTCGAGGTAGCCGCTGCCGCAAAAAAATTAGCCCGCGGCTCAAAGAGACTGAGCTGTACGGTTTTCGACGAAAAGCAGATGGCTGCAAAGGGGATGGGCGGCGTGCTTGCAGTCGGCTCAGGCTCACAAAACAAGCCGAGATTTATCATTTTGAAATACAGCCCCCCCGGCAAAGCGGCAAACACTCTGCCGACGGTTGCGCTGGTCGGCAAAGCAATCACATTCGATTCGGGTGGAATCAGCATCAAACCGTCGGCGAATATGGATGAAATGAAATTAGACAAATCCGGCGGCATTGCAGTTTTGGGAGCGATGAAAGCATTGGCTGAGTTGGCGCCGCCCGTAAACGTTTTCGGAATCGTACCGTCGGCGGAGAATATGCCGAGCGGAACAAGCTACCGGCCCGGCGATATTATCAACACTTTCAGCGGAAAAACCGTCGAGGTCCAGAACACAGACGCCGAAGGCAGATTGATTCTGTGCGACGCCATAAGCTATGCCGTCAAACAAAAATGCGACATCATTATTGACATCGCCACGTTGACGGGAGCGTGCGTTGTCGCGCTCGGCAAGTATATGGCCGGACTGATGGGCAACGATGACGGACTGATTAAAGATTTGCAGAAAGCTTCGGAGGCCAGCGGCGAAAAAGTCTGGCCAATGCCGAGCGGCGAAGAATATGCAAAAGAAATGAAGAGCAAGATAGCGGACCTGAAAAATATCGGCAACCGCTGGGGCGGGGCATGTACGGCAGCCGCCTTCTTAAGGCAGTTTGTAGGCGACACAAAATGGGCGCATCTCGATATTGCCGGGGTCTGGAACTTCGAAAAGGCCACGGAGTTTACGTCAGAGGGCGCCAGCGCTTTCGGAGTCAGGCTGTTGACAACTTACGTGATTGGTCTGAAGAACAAGAAAAAGTAATAACCATTTAAAGAAGATATTCCAAAAATGAGCAAGAAAATTAAAAAGGTGGATACCGAAAGAATTGAAAAGGCGGTGAAGGAAATACTATTAGCGGTCGGTGAAGACATCAATCGCGAGGGATTAAAGAAAACTCCCGAACGAGTGGGAAAAATGTATACCGAACTTTTAGCAGGAATGCGCGAGGACCCGAAAGTCCATCTTCGCAGTGTCTTTACCGAAAACTATGACGAAATCGTCCTGCTGCGTGACATCCCTTTTTACAGTATCTGCGAGCATCATTTGATGCCGTTTATAGGCTCGGCCCACGTTGCGTATTTGCCGACCGGGATGGTGCTCGGCGTGAGCAAACTGGCCCGCATTGTGGATTGTTTTGCCCGACGGCTCCAGACCCAGGAGAGACTGACGTACCAGATCGCCGATTTTATCATGAACAGCTTAAAGCCAATGGGCGTCACGGTCGTGCTGGAAGCTTCTCATAGTTGCATGACCATTCGCGGCATCAAGAAACCTGGCTCGACAATGGTGACATCGGCGCTCCGCGGTATCTTCAAGAAGGACCCAAGAAGCCGAAACGAAGTCCTGAGCCTAATGCACAAGTAGAAAATAGGGAGGGATTTCGCCGATGCACAAACTGGTCAGGCAGGTGCGATTCTCGATAAATCCATTCCTGCCGCAAGACAGCCGAGGGTATAATTCTTTCGCATCCAGGCCGGCGGGCGAAGGATTAGCCATATTTCTCGAATTGTCCGTCGAAGTCACGGGGCCGGTCGGCCCGGCGACGGGATTCGTGGTCAATGTCAGCGAGATTGACAAGACCGTTCGCGAATTTGCAGTGCCGATTTTTGCCGGGCGAATCAAGCAGGATTTCAATCGGGCAAAACATATCGGGCTTTCTGAAATCGCCGAGCTTTTAAGATCGGCGTGGGGCCAATTGGCCGACAAGTTCGGGACGGCCAGCCTGAGTGAATTGAGCCTGAAGCTCAATCCTTTCAGGAAAGCAACTCTCGATTCGAAGGATTTGGATATGATTTATTTTTGTGAGAAGTTTGAATTTGCGGCGATGCACAAGCTCTGGAACGATGAGTTTTCCGAGCAACGTAACATGGAGGTTTTCGGAAAATGCGCAAATCCCACCGGTCACGGACACAATTACATCGTCGAGGTAATGTTACGAATGCCGGCATCCAGAAATGACTTTTGCATCAGCGATTTTGAAAAAACAGTGGACAATGAGTTTATACAACTGGTCGATCATAAAAACTTGAATGCGGATGTTGAGCAATTCGGCAAAATGAATCCCACCGTTGAAAATATCGCCGGCCTCGCATGGAATCAACTTGCCGGCAAATTCGGCCAAGCGAGACTGCACCGTGTTACCGTCTGGGAAACCGACAAAACATATTGCTCGTATGAGGGCTGATACGACGGGAAAAACCGCCTCCGGAAAGCCACAGGCCTGCTTACGCCATCAGCCTGGAGACGAGAATTTATAGGACTCTAAGGGCCTGTCGTCTCCTAATGCAAGACCAACCGCCGACAATCTCGAGAATGTCCGTTCCGCAAGGTCTGTGGCTAATTGAGGTTATCGTCTTTACTAAAGCTATGTTCTTTATTTGCCGATACTTATGGTATAGTCGAACGGTCGTTCGGCCGGGGCCGGTTGGATATCAGAATTCACCGGCTCGCCGCCTGATTGATACGAGTTCGACTGATAAGAAATATTTTCCACAGAAAAGTTGGATTTAACAGCGAGGCTGCATTTGCTTTTTGCGCAACCGACGGGGACGGAGTCTAAGCAGATTCACAGTTGAACATTGTTCAACTATCATTATCCTGTAAGGATTGAAATCCATTTGAAGGGACTTATATGAGAGCATTAGTTACAGGCGGAGCGGGTTTTATCGGGTCTCATCTGACCGAACGGCTGCTCAAAGATGGTAATAAAGTAGCAGTCATCGATAATCTCAGCACCGGCAGTCTGGAAAATATCGAAAATTGTAAAAATTATACCGGCTTCGAGTTTGTCGCCGGCGATGTCCGCAATGCCGAGTTGATAGAACCGCTGGTCGAGCAAAGCGATGTAATTTTCCATCTCGCTGCTGCTGTCGGTGTCAGGTTGATCGCCGAAGACCCGGTGCATACGATAGAGACTAACATTGGCGGCACTGAAATTGTGCTGAATATCGCCAATAAATTCGGCAGGAAAATTCTCATCGCTTCGAGCAGCGAAGTCTATGGCAAAAGCGAAGCGGTCCCCTTTCGCGAAGATGACGATATTGTGCTCGGCAGCACGTGTCTTTCCCGGTGGTCGTATGCGTGCAGTAAGGCAGTAGACGAATTTTTGGGTCTGGCTTTTCACCAACAGTACGGACTGGATGTGGTCATCGGCAGGTTCTTTAATACAATCGGCCCAAGGCAGACAGGCCAATACGGGATGGTGGTGCCCCGATTCGTTCAAATGGCGCTCGAGAACCAGACACTTCAAATATACGGAACGGGCAGACAAACGCGATGTTTCTGTTATGTGGCCGACCTCGTCGAGGCTGTTATCGGCCTGATGAATTGCGAGCGGGCGGTAGGACAGGTATATAATATCGGTACGAATGAAGAGATTTCAATCGAAGAGCTGGCCGACAAGATTATCCGGATAACGGGCAGTAAAAGCAAAAAGGAGTTTGTGCCCTATGAGGTCGCCTACGGAAGGCCAATAGAAGATATGATGCGGCGGGTCCCAAGTGTGGAGCGAATCAGCAAGACAATCGGCTGGGAACCTAAAACAAGTTTGGACGAAACCCTACAATTGATTACCGAAAGTGTTAAACGGAACCTTCACCTCAAGAGTTGATCCATTTCAGGCAATTAGTATGTATGTAAGTGCAAAATTAAACCAGTGGGACTATTTGATCGTTACAGCGTCTAATGAGGCCCAGGCCCGGGCGTATGAATCGCAGTTGAAAGTTAGAAAGAACCTGGGGTTTCTCAGCAGCGTTCGCGACGTGATGGTTGTGCCCGATCCCGGCGGAAAGCGAATCGGCAGCGGAGGCAGCACTCTTTACTGCCTGATGGATGTCCTCAATCAACAACTCAAACGCAGCGCCGAAGCCGGAGGCCCGGATGCGTGGGAGAAAATTCTTAGAGGCCTGCGCATTCTAATCGTTCACGCCGGCGGAGATTCGAGACGCCTGCCTGCATACGGTCCATGTGGAAAGATATTTATCCCGGTTCCGTCTGAGAGCGACACCGCCATACCTCTGAGTTTATTCGACCGTCAACTGCCGACATACCTGAAGTTACCGGAGCCGGCAGCCGGTGTTGGCCAGATCGTGATAACATCGGGCGACGTGCTGCTCAGATTCGAGCCGGATGAAGTAAGATTTACCGCCGAGGGAGTCACGGGATTGACCTGCTATGCTCCTCCTGAACAGGCAAGCAGACACGGCGTCTTTTGCAGAGGACAGGAAGATAAGGTAAGGCTGTACCTGCAAAAGCCCTCTGTGGCCAAGCAGAAAGAATATGGGGCAATCGACACGTACGGCCAGAGCTGCCTGGATATCGGGATCATGAACTTCGATGCGACCACGGCTGTTAAAATGCTGAAGGTTTTCGGCGCTTCTGTCGGCGGGGACGGCAAACTCGCTCTAAGCGGCGAAATGGGCCGGGCTGTCATGGAACGCGGACTGGATTTCTACCGTGAGATATGCTGTGCCATGGGCAGTGAATCCTCCAAATCCGAGCATCGGGAATCTGCGCAGAACAGCGGCTCAAAATGGACTAAACATCTGCTTGGGAAATTGTTCAAGGCTTTTTCGCGAACGCCTTTCAGCATGAAACTTCTAAGGCATTGTGATTTCCTGGATTTCGGAACCAGCAGAGCGATTATCAGCAGCGGCACGCGACTGCTGCAGGAAGACCGGGGAGTATCTCATTTGCAGACCTTCCTTGACATTAACAACGAGATGACTGACAAGGGCTTTGTCAAAGGCGTTTCTTCCTGGGTCGAGGGATGCCGGATCAATTCATCGCTAACGTTAGGCGGAGAAAACGTAGTCGTCGGCGTCGATATTGACGAGCCGATTTCTCTGCCGCCGGGAGCATGCCTCGACGTCATCAGGGGACGCAGCCGAAAGGGCAGAAATGTCTGGTTCGTACGCTGTTATAACCTGGATGACACGTTCAAGGAGACAATAGAAGAAGGCGGTAGTTTCTGCGGCCTTGATGTATTCGAATGGCTTAAAGCTGTCGGCGCCGCGCCGGAAGATGTGTGGGATGCGGGTCTGCCGGCCGGGAAGCGGTGCATTTGGAATGCCCGGTTCTTCCCGGCGGTAAAAACTCACACACAATATAAACAATGGCTGTGGATGCTCGATCCGGCCGGTGTCTGCGATAAGGACTTTAAGGCATGGCGAAAGGCGGATAGATACAACCTCGATCAGATTTTGAGTCTGGCCGACCACAGCGACTTTTATAAACGACGTCACGAGATTCGAGCGAAATCAATTCAACAGTCTCTTCGGCAAATGTTTCGTCCGCAAAGTGAATTCTCAAGCTCCGAACTGGCATACATCCTGAATGATGCCGAAGATTTAAGTACGTTGATATCTGAGATTCTCACCGAAGCTCACTGGCATTTCAGAAATGGCGACAATGGAGGGACAGAATCGCTCGTATTTCCACGTATTATTCATACGCTGGGTTCGGCGCTAGTCGAGCTTTACGAAGATACCGATCCCCCGCTGTTACAAGCTCTGCCGGGATTGAAGC
>CBDVBU010000240.1:0-6215 GCA_965372295.1 uncultured Phycisphaerae bacterium | reverse complement strand
GCTAAAATAATGTGAAGCAGAAAGTGAGGCTAATAAATGGAAATTTTCAGGAATACAGTGTATCAAAATTCAGGTAAACCCGCTAAGACTAAAATGAGCGGGATAAGCGAAGCTGAGATCGGACCACCCTCGGAATATGGCGGTGACCCAAATTCTTTAAATCCGGAGGAGATGCTCGTTGCGTCTGTGAACAGTTGTATCATGCTCGTCTTTTTTCATTTTACAAAGAAATACGAGGTTGAGGTCACTTCTTATCATTCAGATGCAGAAGGTAAAGTTGAAAAGACCAAAAACGGGCTTCGCTTTACGAACGTTGAAGTGAGAGCAAAAGTGAGTTTGGGCAGTGCCGATTCGGCGGCAAAAATAGAGGAGATTGCCCAATTAGCTGAAAAGTATTGTCTTGTTTCCGGTTCGCTGGCATGCCCCGTTCAATATAATGTCGAAGTGGCTGAAGATAAAGAAAGGCAAAATTAATGGAAATTATAGATGTAAAATCCGCAGAAACTATTAAGAATCCGCATAATGTAAAAGCGGCCAGGCTATACGATTCGGAATATGCACAGGCCATCCATATCACATTGGAGCCGGGTGAATCACTAAAGAAGCATATTACGCCGGTTGATGTATTTTTTTATGTTCTTGAAGGAAAAGGTATAGTAGAAGTAGGGGCTGAAAAAAAGGAAGTCGGACCCGATACATTGATAAACAGCCCTGCGAGGATACCACACTGCTGGTATAACCAAAGCGAACAGGTTTTTCGGGTTCTTGTGGTAAAAGTGCCGCGTCCGACAGAATCTACTAAATTGTTATAAAAGGCCTAATGTGAACCTTGTAATCAGGCTTGCAAAATTGTGTTAATATAACTCTTATTGGAAGGACAATAGCTATGTTTTGTTATCAATGCCAGGAAACGTTAAAAAATCGTGGGTGTACTATTAATGGGATTTGTGGCAAGAAAGGAAATACTGCAAATCTTCAGGATCTTTTGATCTACACGGTAAAAGGGATTTCCGTAGTTGCAGAGAAAGCCGGAACAGTTGATAAGGAAGTTGGCCATTATGTTGCAAAAGCTCTCTTTACAACTATTACAAATGTAAGTTTCGATGACGACCGTCTCATCGATATCATCAAGCAGGGTTTGGCTATCCGTGATGAAATCAAAGACAAGTACAATGTATCCGGTAATCTACACGATTCGGTTGTCTGGAATGCTGAAACTAAGGATGAATTTCTGAAAAAAGCTGAAATAGTTGGCGTTCTCACTACAGAAAACGAAGACGTCCGCTCGTTGCGTGAACTTCTTGTCTATGGGCTTAAAGGTGTCGCGGCTTACGCCGATCACGCGGCGATTCTCGGCTTCGAAGACCAATCGGTGTTCGATTATCTCGTGGAAGGAATGGCTTCAACGACTAAAGAGCTTAGTGTTGACGAAATGATCGCGAAAGTTCTGAAAGCCGGGGAAATAGCTGTAAGCGCAATGGCTATTTTGGACAAGGCAAACACCGAAACATACGGCAATCCTGAAATTTCCGAAGTGAATATCGGCGTCGGTAAAAATCCGGGTATTCTTATTTCAGGCCACGATTTGAAAGATATGGAAGAACTCCTGAAACAAACCGAGGGCACTGGTGTTGATGTTTATACTCACGGCGAGATGCTTCCTGCAAACTACTATCCCGCTTTCAAAAAATACGATCACTTTATCGGCAACTATGGGAACTCATGGTGGCTTCAAGACAAAGAGTTTGATACTTTCAACGGTCCGATTCTAATGACGACTAACTGTATCGTCCCCCCAAAAGACTCATATAAAGACAGGGTCTTCACTACGGGAGTTGTTGCTTTCCCCGGTGTCAAGCATATCGCAGACAGAAAAGCCGGCGGTGTAAAAGATTTCTCTGAAGTAATCGAAATGGCCAGGAAATGTCAAGCGCCTACAGAAATTGAAACCGGCAAAATTGTCGGCGGATTTGCTCATAATCAGGTGCTGGCCTTGGCGGATAAGGTGGTTGATGCCGTTAAGTCAGGCGCGATTAAGAAGTTTGTTGTAATGGCTGGTTGCGACGGCCGTCAAAAGGGCAGAAGCTATTACACGGAATTTGCGGAAAACCTTCCTAAAGACACTGTTATCCTCACGGCCGGTTGTGCCAAGTATCGTTACAATAAATTAAATCTTGGTGATATCGGCGGTATTCCACGCATTCTCGATGCAGGCCAGTGCAATGACTGTTATTCTCTTGTCGTAATCGCTCTCAAGCTTAAAGAAGTGTTTGAGCTTGACGATATTAATGATTTGCCGATAGTTTACAACATTGCCTGGTACGAACAAAAAGCCGTAGCTGTGTTGCTTGCACTTCTTCATCTTGGCGTGAAAAATATCCACCTTGGCCCAACTCTTCCGGCATTTCTTTCACCTACAGTCGTGAACGTTCTGGTAGAAAGCTTCGGAATTAGTGGTATCACGAATGTTGAAGATGATATTAAAAAAATGATAGGATAATTGTTGAAATTTTTCGGATAGATAAAAATGGATTTCAAACAGAAAATCGCCGAGTTTTCTATAGAACACTATCGATTAGTCACCATTGTTATGGTGTTAATTACCCTTATCCTTGGGGCATTGATACCTCTTATCAAGGTCGATACGGACCCCGAGAATATGCTCTCGGAGGATGAGCCGGTGCGGGTCTTCCACACTCAGACCAAGAAACGCTTCGCTTTGAGTGACATTGTCGTCGTTGGCGTTGTGAATAATAAGGACCCGAACGGGGTTTTCAATCCCACTTCGCTGGCCAGGATATACGAGCTGACCGAATTTTCAAAGAAGCTGCGCTGGCCGGGCGAGGAAGACCCCAACGAGCAGATCGGCGTTATCGAGGTCGATTTGCTTGCGCCTTCGACCGTCGACCACATCGGCCAGGGTGGGCCGGGTGTGGTAACATTCGAATGGTTAATGAGAAAGCCGCCGGCGACAAATGCCGAGGCGCTGGACATCAGGGACAAGGCGATGTCCAATCCTCTGCTCAAAGGAACCCTCATTTCCGAAGACGGAAAAGCGATTTGCCTGTACCTGCCGCTTACCGACAAGCATCTGAGCCACGAAGTTTACAAAGAGCTTACGAAAAAAATTGCGACCTTTCCAACGGGTGACGAGGAATATCATATAACCGGTCTGCCCGTAGCGGAGGACACGTTCGGCTACGAGATGTTTACACAAATGGCGATATCGGCGCCGCTGGCGATGGTAGTGATTTTCATACTGATGCTGTTGTTCTTCCGCAAGCTGGTGCTGGTAATCTCGCCGATGATCGTGGCGATGGTCTCGGTGATTTCGACGATGGGGCTACTGATCGGGTTCGGGTATCCCGTGCACATAATGAGCTCGATGATCCCGATTTTCCTTATGCCGATCGCGGTAGTGGACTCGGTGCATATTCTTTCGGAATTCTTCGACCTTTACACAAAAGAAAAGGGCAGAAAAAACACTATGCTGGAGGTGATGGGCAATTTGTTTACGCCGATGCTGTATACGTCGCTGACCTCGGCGGCGGGCTTCGCGTCTCTTGCTCTTACTCCGATTCCGCCGGTGCAGGTCTTCGGTATATTCGTCGCCACGGGCATTATGATCGCCTGGCTCTGCACGATTACTTTCGTGCCGGCGTATATCATGATGATAAAAGAGAAATCTCTTGAGAACTTCGGCCTCGAAACACAGCACGGCGAAAAACAAACATTGCTAACCAGGCTGCTGAGCGCCGGCGGGAAACTGACATACGCCAAAGCAAAACCGATTCTGATTGTTATTCTGATTGCCTCGGCGATTGCCATATACGGCATAACGCGAATTGAAATTAACGACAATCCGGTTAAGTGGTTCTCGAAAAGTCACCCTATCCGAAAGGCCGACATCGAACTAAACGACCACTTTAGCGGAACCTATATGGCCTACCTGGTGCTCGATCCCGCCGATGACAAGGCCATACCGACTCAATATATCAGCGATCTGAGGAAGCGTCTTTCGGAAAAGTCTCTCGAATTGAAGGATGAGTTTCCAGGCGTTACCGATATGATTCCGGAAGTGGAAGAAAATCTTTTGGAACAGGCATCGGCGGCTGAAACGAAAGAAGACCTGCTGGATAAGTTAAGTACCTTTGCCAATGACAAGCTCGATTCCGCCAGGGACAAGGATGTGGATATCTGGTATGAGCTGGCCGACTTTTTCGATCTGGAAAAGGAACGCATCAAATTATTCAAACAGCCCGAAGTGCTGCGCTATATTTCACAACTGCAGGAGCATCTCGTACAGGCCGGCCTTGTGGGCAAGAGCAACTCGGTGGCGGACGTTGTCAAAAAGGTCCATCAGGAGCTTATCGACGGCAAGCCCAAGAATTATAAAATTCCCGATTCGTCCGCCGCCGTGGCCCAGTGCCTGCTGCAGTTCCAGAGCAGTCATAAGCCGGACGATTTGTGGCACATGGTCACCACCGATTATATGCACGCCAACATCTGGATGCAGCTTCCCAGCGGCGATAATAAGGACATGGAAAAAGTTGTCGAAGCGGTGGACGAGTTTTTTGCCGAGACGCCTCCTCCCGTGCCGCTGAAGCATAACTGGGCCGGACTCACTTATATAAATACGGTCTGGCAGAACAAGATGGTCTGGGGAATGCTCCAGTCGTTTATGGGCAGCTTCATCATTGTCTTTATCATGATGACGATACTGTTCCGCTCACCGATATGGGGCATCGTGTGTATGGTTCCCCTTTTGATTACGATCGCTGTTATCTACGGCATCATCGGGTTGGTGGGCAAGGACTATGATATGCCGGTCGCCATTCTAAGCGCATTGACGCTCGGCATAGCGGTTGATTTTGCGATCCATTTCCTCGAACGCGCACGGTCGAGTTATGCCGAGACCGGCTCGTGGCGGGAAAGTGCCGGCGTGATGTTCGGCGAACCGGCCAGGGCCATAACCAGGAACGTCCTGGTTATTGCGATTGGATTTATGCCGCTGCTGGCCGCTCCATTGATACCTTACAAGACGGTGGGAATTTTCCTGTGCGCGATAATGGCGTTGTCCGGAGCCGTCACGCTGCTGGCGCTGCCTTCTATCATAAAGCTCGCAGAGAAAGTGCTGTTCAAAGGAGTCAAAGAGCCGAAATCTTTAACTTGTAATTGCGCCTTCTGTTTGATTCTGTCGGCGGCAATAGCGGTTCTTATAGCGATGAATCTGCATCAGTACTGGGCGCATGGCTGGAGCAAGCTGGCGGTTCTGAGTATCATAGCCATACCGATAATGGCACTTATTTGCGGAATCACGTCACGCCGGCAGGCCTGCAAAACAGCCGCGGCGAAAGAAAAGAAAAGTTGAACTTAAAACGAATATTTCAAGAGGTGTGAAATGAAATCAGTATGGAAAGTAGCATTCGTTCTTGGTTTTTCATTGCCGCTTTTTGCCGCGGAGAAACCGGACTCAACTGAAAAAACCCCCGATGTTCGAACAATCGTAAACAAAGCAAACATCGTTGCCTATTATCAGGGTGAGGACGGCAAGGCAAAAGTCAAAATGACAATCACGAGCAAGCAGGGCCAAAAGCGGCTGCGCGAGTTCAATATCTTGAGAAAAGACGTTACCGATGGCGGCGACCAGAATTATTTTGTCTATTTCCAAAAGCCGCCGGACGTTCGCAAAATGGCCTACATGGTTCACAAACACGCCGACCCCCAAAAAGATGATGACCGGTGGCTGTATCTGCCCGCGCTTTCTCTGGTCAAGCGAATCGCAGCCGGCGACAAACGGACCAGCTTTGTCGGCTCGGACTTTTTGTACGAGGATATTTCAGGCCGGAGCCTGGAGGAAGATACTCACGAGCTTATCGAAACTACGGACCAAATGTTTGTCGTCAAAAACGTTCCGAAGCAGCCCGATACGGTCGAATTCAACTATTATAACGTCTCGATCGATCGCAAGACGTACGTGCCGATGAAGATGGAATTTTACGACAAAGACGACAAGCTCTACCGCGTCATCGAGTCGAAAAAAGTCGAAAAGATTCAGGGCTTTTATACGGTGGTCCAGTCAGTCGTTTCAAACCTCAAGACCGGCAGCAAAACGGAAATGGAATTCAGCAACGTCAAGTATAACATCGGTCTTAAAGACAGCATATTTACCGAACGATACCTGCAGAGACCACCACGGGAGGCAATGAGATAAA
>CBDVBU010000239.1:0-6230 GCA_965372295.1 uncultured Phycisphaerae bacterium | reverse complement strand
GTGAAATGGCTGACGACCGGGCGCATCTTCGAGTTGTACATCGTATCGGTCAGGTCCCGCATCAGTACGACGTTTTTGCCGAACCTCGCCATGTTCCGCAGGCCGAAGGGCCTGCCGAGCACGCACATATTCGTGTGAACACCTATGAGGATTACGTTTTTTATGCCGTGCTGTTCGAGCAGGTTCCAGATTTCGGAGCCCGAATCGCTGATAGCATCGTCGCTGCTTATTTCAATCATATCTATCTGGCTTCGCCATGGACTGCCCTGTTCGCACTTCGGCTCGCAGTCGCAGCCGCCATCGGAGTGATCGATCGGATAGCCGACAGTCTTTTCGTTCTCGTCGATCCAGTTGCACCATTTGCCGATGCCGTCCGGCAGATTTTCTGCTTTCGGCGCATCCTGCGCCCGCTTGCGGGCGGGATGGTCCGCATAGGCCCCAGTCGTGCCGCTCGGCGCATGGATTATCAGCACACCTTTGTCCCGTGCCTTAGAGACTACTTCGTTCATATAAGGTGCAAGCTCTGCCACTCGCGCGGTGGCCCCTTTGCACCAATGCTGGTTCCACATATCGCAGATAATGATTGCGGTTTGTTTAGGGTCCCATTCGACTTTTTTCTGCACGACCCTGAACCGGCCTGTATCGTCGGCTAACGGCGCACGACTTCGAGTGACAAGAACCAGTGGTTTGTTGCTCGATATACCAAATACGACAGACGACATACGAGAAATTAAGCCTGCAAACACGATGAAGGCTACAGCAAAAATTCTGGATTGACGACTATTCATAATAACAAACTCCTGGAAAATCAGTAGCAATACATCGCAGCAGATAGCATCGCAAGGTTATCAGGATTTAATGTTTTTACCAACCAGCAGGATAACACAGAAACAATCCCAAGACAAGAAAATTACTCAACTTGACGGGTTTTTGGGTTGTCATGCTGAACGAAGTGAAGCATCTGGGATTTGAATGGTATTTGTGCCAAATTGTTGGTGTGAGATTCTTCGCTGCGCTCAGAATGACAGGCTTAATATGTTCTTCTCAAAAGTACACTTACGCCAAAGTCAGTCAAGTTTTAAACATTACTAATACACCAGCCTATTTCCATCGAAGCTGCTGGAGTTCTTCCGTGGTGCGAATGAACTTAACGGTTCCGTCATTGAGCAGAACACACCCTCCGCGTGGATCGTGGTTATCAAAAGTAAAAAGTTCTGGCCCGCCGTGCTGATTCCAGCCACCTTTGGTTTCAAAAAGTAGGACCATGTATGGAGATGATTCCGATGTGCAGTTTGGATTCATGGCATAGTGGCATTTGCCATAACCCGCACTCGGACATTTATACGGTTTCATAAGATATTCATCATTCTTCTCTGTAATACGATAGGCATTTAATATAGAGGAACACCACTTGTCTGGTGCAGGGTATGGCACTTTACGTCTACTGAAAAATCCTGGCTTTACAACTTTTTTATATAAACAGAAACGGTTCCAAAGATGTTTCAAATTGGCAGCACAATTTACCCTCAAATCAATTTGTTGTACGTGCGATGTTAGCATCCTAAGGCTTTTTAAGCCATTTAGATACCTAATCAGATGTCTTCCCTTGGTTACAATGGAGTTATCATCATATATAGGAAGGGTCATCAGACGCTCATCGCCACGATAGCAGACCAGATAAGCCATATTGCTCTGACACACTGTCCCAGCATATAGATCCCCCTTGTTCAGTTCATCGGCAATAATCTTTAAATTGTCCGGATTCTCAAAAACAACGGTTTTCATCGAGTGCAGATATTCCTTCTCGCTTGGGCTTAGTAGGCATTGCTGGCCATCAAATGGAAAGAAGTATTTCAGCATAGAAGGATGATACTGAATTTCGACTCGTGTATAGGGATTGAAATCAAAATCAAGAGGTAATCCTCCACCTCTATCCTTTTCGCATGGGATATTCAGGTTGTCGACTGTTGTACGTAAAAACCGTTCCCCGGAGAAAGCCTGACTTGTATAAGGAATCAAGACCTCATCATCTCGCCAATTTAACAATTCGTTAAGGTTGTTGAAGCCCCGCAATCCTCCGAACCATTCGGTAATACTCCTTGTATAGGAAGGATCAACAGATGGTACTATGCGAGGATTTTTCTCATCTTGTTCAAGAGCACGACGAACAGCACCAGGAAAGTTCCCAGTATAATAGCCTATTTCGATAGTCAGACGCGATAGCTGTATAGAATCATTTATATATGTTGAACCTACAAGCACTTGATCATGATCTGGCCATACGGGTATAGCGAGGGAAACCGATTTAGCAAGTACTTGGTCAGCGCGCAAACGAACATACTTCCAATTTGAGGCGGGAAAAGGTGTATCCCCTTTCCATGGCTGATCAAGCCTTCGCCTCATTAGTAGGGTTTGGCGGTCTTCACTTACAAATGCCGAAATAGTAGCCCCTGACTTGCCAATTCCTGTTAGAATCCAAGCATCCTGCTCGGAATCATTTCTTATCTCCCAACTTAATTCAAGTGATTTGTCAGTCACATCCAACTTAGTGATGGAGATTGTCGGATTCCCGGAATTATCATTTGACTTTCCATGTGAACTGATTGACAGCAGAATACAGAATGACAACGCTGCGGTTATGATTGTTTGTTTGTTCATTTTTGTTCCTCTCCATATTCGCAAGGCTTGCCGGGCCTATTTGGTGCTGTCCGTGGGAAAGATACGGACGAACGACACGCTGTGTCTTGGTACTTTCGCTTCGTAACGGTTTTTGTATGTGCCCAGATTCTTTTGCCGCCATAGATCGCGTACCCGGTGGGGACCTTCTATGCCGAGGTCTTTCCATGAGATGGCGATATTTATTGCGATCTCGGTGGTGTTGAACAGACCGATGGCTTTCGAGCCGTCTTCCATGTCCTTGGCCATGATGAAATACTCGTCCGTCTGGGCGATAATCGGAGCTTGTTTTCCGAGCGGGTCCTGGTCGACCTCGATGACCTCGGCGTTGCACAAGATGTTGAGCGTGAATTCGTCGAGCTTGTCCATATCGCCTGAGAAGATCAGCGGGGCCGCCATCAAACACCACATCGACATATACGAATACTGCTCGTTAGGCGTCAGGGTGGTGGGTTTGCCCTCACCCATGCCACGGGCATTGCCGACCCAGCCGATAAGGATGTAGTCGGGATCGTTCCATTGCCCCGGTTTGGCGTACTGCCAATGTTGGGCGTTGCTTAGGCCGATATGGTAGAATCCCGGCAGGTCGGCCCCGCCGGCCAGTCCCAGGTCCCCGGTCGTCCGCCAGCAGTGCCCGCCGACATCGCCGCCCCATTGCCATACATCGCTCATACCATACTGGCACAGGTTCAGCAGAATATCCCGGTCGAGCTGCTTTAAGATATCGCCCATCTGCCGGTAAGGCCGTTTCTTTTCCAACAGGTCGTCCCTGGTCTGCTTCATACGTTCCTGGTAAACCTGTCCGTAGCTGCACCAGTCATACTTGAGAAAATCAAATCCCCACTCGGCGAATCTCTCGGCGTCGATCTGCTCGTGTTGATAGCTGCCCACATAGCCCGCACATGTCCACGGTCCGGGCGATATATAGGTACCCGCACGCAGCCCCTTACCGTGAATGTAGCCCACCATTCCCTTGATGTACGGAAACTTGGCATTGGGCAGCACTGCTTTGTCGGCGTCACGGTAAGGCTCGTCGCCGCGCTTCTTCATCCAGCAGTCATCGATGTTCACATACATATAGCCGGCATCCGCCATGCCGGACTCGATCATGGTGTCTGCCGCATTGCGCATGTGTTGCTCGGTGACGCGGTTATAGTGGATGTACCAACTGTTCCATCCCATCGGCGGAGTCAGCGCCAGCGTATCTCCCACAACGATTTTGAAAGTCCGCTGCGACGAGCCATGCCGGTTGGTTCCTTTGAGAGTAACGGGGTATTCGCCGAGTTCGGCCGGGGCATTGCCGGTTATGATGCCGGTCGCCGTATCCAGCTTGAGCGTCGGCGGCAAATTCTCCGCACTGAAACGGATGGGCCGCTTGCCCAGGCACGGGATGCGGTAAATGAAAGGCCTGCCGGGCCGGCAGCCATATACTTTTGGGCAGTTAATCCGCGGCTCGGGACCGGGCTTGGGCGTCAGAATCACTTTTTCTTCTTTTAAGATAGGCGCATCGATGGCCTCGGGGTCTTTTCCGGCGACAACAAACGCCGCATCGGCCCAGTCGGCGTGGTCATAGCTTGTGTTATCACCGGCCGGATCGACCGACAGTGTCAAAGTCTTGCAGCCGGTTAGATCGATATCGACTTTTTTCGCTGGATCGCCTGCCTTGAGAATGCCGCTATTGAACAGCAGTTTGCCGTCGCCGTAGATGCGGAAGCGGACGCTGCCGATTTTGCCGTTGACTTCATCGTCAACGCCGACATAAGCGGAGAAGCTCCGGCACGAATTTTTCAAATCGATGTACATCAAGCTGGCGGCGTGAGTGCCGACGCCTTTGTCGAAGGTGCGGCCAGCAATTGTCAGCGGCTTGCTCTGGATGGATTTGTCCTTCTGAGGCGTGCCCCAGCCGGCAGTCATCTTTTCCAGATTCAAAGATGACAGCCACACCGTCCGTGTCGGCTTGTCGGATTTTGTTGCTGAAGTGCAACCTGAAAGTTGTGTGATAAGAACGGCACAGATGGCAAGCAAAAGACAGGTTGATACATGGTGTTGTTTGCGAATTCTACTCATCATGTTTCTCCTTAACAATTTTGCAGAACTCATATTTAAAGCAGAGCGAGCCAGCCGCCGTCAACGTAGATAATTTGCCCCGTGACAAAATCGCCTGCGCGCGAGGCGAGCAGGATCATTGTGCCCACGAGATCTTCAGGTTTGCCCCATCTGGCAAGCGGAGTTTTTGAGAGAACCCACTTGTTGAAATCCTCATTAGTCCGTAGCGGCTCGGTCAACTCCGTGGCGATATAGCCGGGCCCGATTGCATTTACGTTGATGTTGTACTTTGCCCATTCGACGGCCAGCGTTTTGGTGAGCATGAGCAGGCCGCCCTTGCTGCTGGCGTACGCCGCCGTTGTTGGCCGGGCGCCATGGCACGTCAGCGAGCCGATATTGATAATCCTGCCGGCCTTGCCCATCTTTTTTCGATGCCGGCAGAACGCCTGTGACAATACGAATGCGGAAGTAAGATTGACCTCAATGACCTGGTTCCATGTCTTGAGGTCGACATCTTCGGCCGGCCCGCGAATGGTCGTGCCGGCACAATTGACGAGAATATCTATACTTTTGGTTGTGGCGATGACACTTTCGAAGAAGTCATCTATGCTTTCTATGTCCTTAAGATCGAACGGGAAGGGCCGGATTTTCCTGCCGGTTTCGGCATGAATTTGCCGGGCGGCTACTTCGAGCTGCTCTTTCGAGCGGGCTGCGATTGCAATGTCCGCTCCATGCTCGGCCAGGCCTTTGGTGATGGCAAGCCCGATGCCTCGACTGCCGCCGGTGACCAGCGCCGTTTTCCCCGATAAGCTAAAAAGATTGCTTTTCATAGCCACTTAATAAAGCAGAAAAGCAATCAAATAGCAAGAGAAGAAAACCACGTGCAAATAACAGGGGCCTATACCGAATAAATCAGTATAGGCCCCTAACTGATGCTAATTCAACTATGCTGTCCTGATTCAGGTCTTCTTCAATCGAGAAAACCAGTACCCGGAGCAGCCGTGTTAATTAACCGGGGGTACAAGACGAACATTATCCAAACCAATCCATGTGTCACCGGAACTTACATTGGCTAATTCAATGCCGATTTGGTGACCGACTGATTCCGGAACATCGTCGGCTGAAAACGACAGGGTATACTCCTGCATGTCATCAGTAAGAGCTACGTCACTGGTTGCAACCGGGACTCTGGTGCCGTTATCATCATAGTAGATGGTCATCTGTAAAGTCGTGGCGGCCCAGGTAATCCGGGCATCCACTTTAAGCTCCAGAACGTCGCCTCCCACAATCGTATGATCCGTCAACTGCCAGACCGAAGGATCGCCACTCATCATAAAAGCGGTCCAATCTCCGTCAGTAGGTGCATATCCGGTTTCTACTCCCGAATCAGCGCAAGGCCCATCGGTGTTCCAGCCGGGTACATCGTCAAAGCTGCTCTGCTTTTCCGTGCCGGGCAGTTCAAAGCTGAAGTTTTCAACGTCAACAGGCTGAGGTTGATACAGCCGGAT
>CBDVBU010000238.1:0-6243 GCA_965372295.1 uncultured Phycisphaerae bacterium | reverse complement strand
CGAGCCATAATTTAGCACATATAAAAATAGATGACATGGACATCATCGGCTACTCGGTCGCGGGCGAAGAGACCGTAGTCGCAGTGCCGCAACTGGATGTCTGCTTCGATGTGGGCAAAGCCCCCGACCAGATCATCCCAATTAACAACGTCCTGCTCACGCATGGGCACATGGACCACGCCGCGGGCATCGCATATTATCTGTCCCAGCGGAATTTTTGCGGCATATCCGCAGGAACGATTTTAGCCCCTGATAATTTACTGCCGTCGATGAGGCAGATCATCGACGCATGGTCGAAGCTGGACGGCAACAAAATCCCGGCCAAACTCGTCGGCGTCAAACCCGGCGACGAATATAAGATCAAGCCCAATTTGGTTGCAAGGGTGTTCCCTACGAAGCACAGCAAAGGCTCCGTTGGTTTTACCGTTATCGAAAAGCGAAAAAAACTCAAAACCGAATACAAAGGTCTTACAGGCCCGCAAATCGTCGAACTAAAGAAGCAGGGTATTGAAATCGATTATCCGCTGGAGTTTCCGATTGTCACCTATCTGGGCGATACGCAGTACGTTGATTTTTCGCAATTGAAATACATCGCCGAGAGCAAAATTCTGATCGCCGAGTGCACTTTCTACGAAGGCGAGCATGCCACCAGGGCCAAAGCCGGCAAACACATGCACGTCGACGAACTCGCAACCCTGCTGAACAATCTGAACAACGAGCACATCATTATCACGCACACAACCCAGCGTACTCCCATGCACGAAATCCGCAAAATTTTAAAGAAAGCTCTACCGAAGGACAAGTACGATAGGATTACCCTGCTCATGGCCAAAAGACCTAACCGGCGGTAAAACCACAGGCTAAACATTCAGCCCCCGTTTCACATAAAGTCCCTACCAATTGCTAACATATTTCCTTCAAATAAATTGTTTTTTCTCCAGATCTGGTTATTATCCTATATTAGTGGTGAGAAAGATACCGCACAATCCATGAAATATTTGGGATATTATATGAGCTTATAAAGTATAAAATGTTCTTATAAGGAAAACATATAATCCATCGTCATCTATAAATATGGGTCAAAGTATATGCCGATTGTTTATTACATTCTGGAGTTTGCAATAGTATATGTTGCCATAGCTGGCACGTGGGAGATCGCTCAAGCAACCGTCGCAAGAGGTACGTTTTCAGTTGTACAGCAGAACATTAAATCCGATCAAAACTACAACCCGTTAAGTGCAATTAATCCTTTGAATGTCGTAAGAATATTGTCTTGGTGGTTTTGTTGGAAGTCAAAAGAGGTTGGTGTTTCTGATATGGTCATTTTGAAAAAGAGATTTAGTTGGGGACTAAGGTACCTTATGTCTTCCATAGTTCTAATGTATGTGTTGGAAAAGGCGGAATTCCTATTCTTTTAACCAAGCATAAGATGAAGACTTGACAGATAACCAGCGGATCAACGAGACCTGAACAACTTGCGGGCTTTGCTCCTTGAGGGCAGTGCTATCTTGAGAGGACCTGTCGCCCGCTGGTTATCCACAGCCCATTATGATCAAATCCGGAAATATATCAGGGACGAGCTTGGTTTGTAATCCGGATTGCTTTATGGAAGTCTGTCATTGCGAGGCCCAAGGGGCCGTGGCAATCTCTTGTGTGATAGGCGGAAAAGGCTATCGTTGTGTTTGAGATTGCTTCGCTCCGCTCGCAATGACCCTGGCTGGATTAAATCGCCGGGCGAGAGTCGGTCAGGCAGAGGTCAACGAGTTCGTCGATTATGGCCGTGCCGGCGCACATTACTTTGTCGGCTCCACCCCAGTATAACTTCAAGGTGCCATCGTCTTCGGCCACTGCGCCGCACGTGAAAACTACGTTGGGGACATAGCCGGTGATTTCCCACGGATCTTCTGGCTGCAATATCCAGCGGTCGCCGATCCCGAGAATTTGTGCCGGGTCATCCAGCTTGTGCAAGGCGGCGCCAAGCCGATAGACGTGGCCTGCCATTGTTGGAAATACGCCGTGATAGATACTTAGCCAGCCCTTGTCGGTGCGAATCGGCGGAGCGCCGGGGCCGATCTTCATCTCGTCCCAGTGGTACGGCACGGGTTTCATTACCAGTCTCGAATCGCCCCAGTGACACAGGTCGGGGGAGTAACTTATCCAGATCGACCAGGGGCTGATGTCACTATGGGGCCTGTCTAATTTGACGTACCTGCCGTCGATCTTTTCGGGAAAGAGCACGGTGTTTCGATAGTCCGCCTGTGTAATAAAGGCCACTCTTTCGACTGATTCGAAATCCGGCGTCTTAGCTAAACCGATACGGACGCCGTGCTGCGAATACGCACTGTATGTAATATAGTACGCATCTTCCAGATACGTAATCCGCGGGTCTTCGACACCGAAAGCCTCGTACTCGGAATAGATCGGCTCTTTACTCGGTACCATGAACGGCTCGGGGCGGGCCTCGAAATTGAAGCCGTCTTCGCTTTCGGCAAGACCGATGATGGACCGGCCCGTATCGAGGTGCGAGCGAAACAGCATAATGTATTTGCCATCGAATTTTGTAACGCCCGCATTGTGAACCGTCTGAACGGGATAAGGAATATCGTCTTTTGTCAGGATCGGATTGCCCTGGTATCGAGTGACTAATTGTTTTTTCATTGTTTACATCCCTGTAAAAATCATAGGTTCTAATGCGATTAATATTCCTGCATCGCTGTCATTCTGAGCCCTTCACTCCGCTCGAGGATAAACTCCGCGAAGAATCTCACCCTTTCGGATGCTTATCGAGCCCCTTCGCTCCGCTCAGGGTGACAATTGGATGACTGTTATTTCTTATTCTCTTCTCGCTTAAAGATTTCCTCATAGACTTTTTCATAGCCGGCGACCATCTTATCTATTGTGAAGTTTTCTTCGACGCGTTGGCGGCATTTTTTACGGTCTATACGGTCAATTTTGGCGACGGCTTCGGCCGCTTCATCGACGCTGTTGACCAGGTAGCCTGTCTGTTTGTCGGCGATGACTTCCCGGCACGAACCTAAATCCATCGCAATAACCGGCACGCCGGCCGCCATTGATTCTGCCATAACCAGACCGAACCGTTCGGGAATCGTATTAAGGTGAATAACGGCGTATGCTTCACTAAGCAGAGCATCGCGCTGCTCAGGATTAACAGGCCCTATGAACTGGATCGACGATTGATTCAGGTGCGGCTTAACGAGATTGTCGAAGTAATCCTGCTCCTGAATGATGCCGGCTATAATCAAATCCATGCCGGATTTTTTTGCAACCTCAATCGCCAGATGTGTCCCCTTGTCGTTGTGTATTCGTCCATAGTGGACAATCTTATCGCCGGGTGTTGGTCGAAAGGTGAGGTTCGATAAGTCGATTCCGTTATAAACAGTCGCCAGATAAGGCAGCCCGGGATCCCTGTCGGAATCGCTGATAGAGACATAATACGTGTCCTTATGATCGTGATACACACGCAGGATGTCCGGCTCGGAAAAACCGTGGATTGTAGTCAGCATCGGCGTCTTTATCAGCGGAAGGTACGTCAAAGGCAGATAATCGAAATTGTTGTGAATCAGGTCGAACTCGCCGGCACGCTCCATCACTTTGGATATATGCAGGCACGTAGAGACCAGCGGGACCTGCGACTTGTCTTCCTCGTAGCCCTTTTCCATCCAGCCTTCGAGTTTTGCGCTGGTAACGGATTCCTTCGTGGCAAACAGCGTGACATTTTTCCAGCCGCGAGCGACGAGACCTTCGGCAATATTACCGGCGACGGTTTCCCATGCGCCATAGGCACGCGGCGGCGTCCGCCACGCAACCGGCGACAGAATAGCTATTCGTTTGTTCTTAATATCCGCCATGTCCACCTCTATAGACTCTCTTGTTTTTTTGGAGGGTGCGTGAGAATTTATCGTTCCCATTCTTATCATGCTGAGCAAAGCGAAGCATCTGGGAGTGGCACGGCCATCTTGGCCGTGACTGATTCCACGGGCTGGAAGCCCGTGCCACCTTAAGAAAGAGATTCTTCACTGCGCTACGCTCCATTCAGAATGACATTGCGAGCCTATCACACACGTTTTTACTTTTACCTTTTTACCTTTTACTTTTTTTAACTTCTTCTTTTATTCGCTGGATGTGTCCCCTGCCCAATCCTTTGACTTCGCAGCCAAGCTCGAAATAGCGACGGATTCTCTCATCATCCAATATACCGAAGCAGTCAATCACCGCCAGTGTCCCCCCTGCCCATTCGACAATCATGTCAGGATCAAGCTCCAGATACGGAGCGTGCGGCACAGCCAATATGATTGCCTGCGCACCGGCCAGCGTTTCGGCAAGGTCACTCTGAATCCTAAGATTAACCAGACCATCCTGATTGCGGAAGAACCTTGCCCGGGAATGTCCCGGAGCCGGGTAGGTATCCTGCGCTTCCAGCTCGTACCAGTGTTCGAGATACGGATCATGCACGCACATTTCGGCTCTCATCTCGGTGAGCTTCCGAACGACGATTTCCGAGCCACTGTAGCGAGTATCACCGACGTCCTGGCGATAACTCGCTCCGCAAAGTAGTATAATCGCGCCGGCCACCTGACGGCCCATGTTTCGAAGGGCATCTCTTGTAAGGGTCGCTACGTGCAGGCCGCGAGTATCGTTTACGTCGATAGCCGTCGGCGTAATCTTGAATATGTCATCACTGAATCCGAGAATATGCTCATACGCCCAGTATCCAAGCCCGCCGTCCTTCGGCAGGCAGTATCCGCCGATGCCGGGGCCGGGAAAGATGATATTGCTGTGTGTTGGACGGACTTTTATTGCCTTGACGACTTTAATCAGGTCCACACCATTGCGCTCCGCGAACAGGCTCCATTCATCGAGGAATGCCAGGATTGTGGCGCGGTAAGAATTCTCGACAATTTTGGTCGTCTCGGACTCAATCGGACGATCCATCACAGTCAAAGGGAATTCTTCTGTGTTCAGCACTTCGCGCAGAAATTTCTCGACGCGTTCTCTGGCCCGGCTGTTGCAGCCGGAGCAGACCCGCCAGAAATCCCGGATCGACGCAATGTATTGCCTGCCGGGCATGACCCGCTCGAAACTGTGGGCCAGCAGTGGCTCGGTCTCTATGCCGCGAGCGGCAAAGGCCTTTTTCATAATGGGCCAGGCCACGAATTCAGTGGTCCCCGGCGCTACGGTCGTCTCAATCAATGTCAGGCAGTCCGGCGGCACTTTCTCGCCGATGGTCTTGATTGTCGCTTCAAGGGCCGCCATTTCCGCTTTGCCGGTTCGCATGTTGCCGAGATCTTGTTTCGTATAATCACACTGGACGTCCACAACCACACAATCCGCCAGTTTGAGGCAGTCGCTGTTGTAGGTGGCGATCAGCGTCTTCTTATCGAGCACGCAACGGGCAATCATCGGCTCGACTTCGGGATCCTCGGCCTTTACGGGCGATATACCCCGATTCAGCAGCGGAATCTTCCAGTAGCTCCGGACGCTGGGCCGTTGACAACCGATGACGAACTTGCCGGGCTTACCGGTTTCTTTATCGACTGTATCGGCAATAATCGCCGCCATTACGGCACCTACGAAGCCGACGCCCATAACGACAACGATTTCCTTGCCCTCGTTACGTGCCGCTTCGGCCAGTGATTCAACACGCTCGAACTCCGCAGTATGCTTGTCCTCTTCCGGTATAGCAAATTTTTCACCTGCCGGACTTATTGAGTAATCAGTCATCGTTGGCAATCCTTCCTATTTATTCATATCCCATATTGCGCCTGTATTTGCCCTATACGTCTCACAAACGAGGCACAACAATGTGCAGCCGGAAGTGTACCAGCAATCTCTCACATATCAAGTTTTTTCCATGGGCCTGTGATTCGGTTGCAATCAATAGTAATAGGAATATCATTTTTCTTGCATTTCAGGTGGGAAAATGATACAATTTTTCTGGTATTAGAGGGTAAATCGACATGGATAATTCCTGCATCGGTTTTGTGCCGGGGCTGGAGGGTGAAATATGAAAAAAGGCTACTTGTTAATGTTAGCGGCTATTTATTTGGTTCTACCACTCGGGAGTACCGCCCCGGCTGAAGAGGGAACATTCGAATATCCATGTTATCTGGTCGATGCTTATGATGCCGACGATAGCTGTTGGACAGGCATGGACGCTGAGGGGCGATACAGAGGGCCGATTCGTGTCATTCCGGAAAAGTGGCTTGTCGGCCCACCCTTATC
>CBDVBU010000237.1:0-6249 GCA_965372295.1 uncultured Phycisphaerae bacterium | reverse complement strand
CTTACGTGAGCAACGTAAACGAAAACGGACCGAAGAGATCCTTGCCATGGGGCTTCCTACTATCGTTTCTCCTTACACAGAGCCATTTCCGGGTTTGCCCAACATCCTGACTGACGATGCGGCTATCGGTAGAATGGCCGCTGAGTATTTTATGCATCGAGGCTTCAAGCAATTCGCCTATTGCGGATTCGGGCAGATGTATTATTGGTCTCGCCAACGCGGCACGAGCTTCTGTAAGAGTGTTGCTGAAGCTGGATTTGAAATCCACTACTATGAACGGGCAAAGCCGAAAGCTCCACATTCATGGGAGAAAGAGCAGGCTACCTTGGTTGACTGGCTAAAATCGTTGCCAAAGCCCATTGGCCTGATGACTTGTAATGACGATAGGAGTCAATACGTGCTCGATGCCTGCGAAATCGCGGATATTGATGTGCCGGAGCAGGTAGCTATCCTTGGGTTCGGCAATGACGATCTGATCTGTAACCTGGCAACCCCCCCACTGTCCAGTATCGCCCTCAGTGGTGAAAAGGCCGGGTATGAAGCCGCTGCAATGCTGCACAAGCTAATGGCAGGCAAGGAAATAACAGACCAGACGATAGTTGTCCGACCGACCTATGTTATGAGCAGACAATCGACCGATATTCTGGCGACAGAAGACCGCGAGGTAGCCGCAGCCTTGCGTTTTATCCACCGACGGGCTAAGAAGGAACGCATTCAGGTCGATGATGTCCTGGAAGCGGTTGCTCTGTCCCGCCGTAGCCTGTATAACCAATTTGCCAAGATCCTGGGCCGGCCGGTGCATGAAGAGATCAAACGTGTCCGTGTAGAGGAGCTTGCCCGTATGCTGGTAAGTACAAACCTGTCAATATCTCAAATCGCCTCTACGCTCGGCTGCTCGGATATAAAGAACCTCGCCCGGTACTTTAAAAAGGCCAAAGGAATGAGCCCGCGTGAGTATCGCAAGCACCATTGCATCAGATAGTTAGAACAACTGCTTGCACAAAATGACGACTTATTGAGACGAAATGATGTTGCATCTTGGGCCTCCTTTGACGATAATCTAAAATAGAGTGCCTCATTTAGTATAAGGAAGTACGTTTTAGGATGGATAATGGTTTTCCTGGAGGTGGTTTTCATTATGCGAAAGGCATTTACATTAATCGAGTTGTTAGTGGTGATTTCCATCATAGCTCTGCTTATGGCGATATTGATGCCTGCACTTCAGCGAGCGAGGGAACAAGCGGCCGGTAGTGCGTGTTTGGCAAATGTCAAGTCGATTTCTACTGCCTGGTTTATGTACCAACTTGAAAACGACGGTTTTCTCGTCCGCTCTCAGGTACTTTCCGGGCAAAATACCTCATGGGTGCAAATGCCCCAGGATGAGGATGGCAATACGACGCCGGCTCAGAACATTGAATGTCCACTGGAAGATAAAATCAGAGGTATTAAAAGGGGGCTGATTTTTCCGTACATGGGCAAAACTTACAAAGCTTTTCATTGTCCCGCCGATCACAGGCGAAATTTCGGTATAGAGGGCTACCGAAGCTATTCAATGGTTAGCTGTCTGAACGGAAATTCGAAAAGTAGCCTATATTACAAATATCAGATCCGCGAATATGCCCAGATTAAATCGCCCGGCGAAAAATATATGTTAGTGGAAGAAGCCGATTCGCGTGGATTTAATTCCACATGGTGGGCATTAGGGACCAGAGAAATGGGGCATAATCCGGTTCAGTGGTGGAGTCCATTGGCTGTCTGGCATGGCGATAGTAGTACATTGGGCTTTTGTGACGGGCACGCTGAATTGCATCGCTGGCGGGAAAAATTAACCATAGAATTGGGAAGAAAAACCGTGCCGACGGGACATAACTACGGGATAACGACAGTGCCTGAAGGTCAACGAACGGATATTGATTATATGGACCGAGGCTGGGCCTATAAATTCACGCGGGGCCGGGGTCTATAAATTCACAAAATGATCTTCGGAATTTGACGCTAATGCTTATGGAAAAAGGAGAGTGTTAATGAAGAAATGGCATTCGTTGTTGAGTAAAGGTAATTTAGTTTGGAAACATTTATTAGTAAGACAAGAAAAGAAGGAGGTAACGAAAATGAACAAGAGAGTAACATTAATGGCATTGTTGTTGAGTATCAGTTTGATAAGCCGGGTTTCGGCGGTCACCGGTACCTATGTTGATCTGACGCCGTTCAATACGGTGGCTGTTGACGGTGCCGATCCGTGGTACAATGCTGATGGCTCCGGGGGGTTGTGGCGTCAGAGGGCTTTTGGCAACGAGGACTCGATTTATCAAGGCCAAGGCGCCAACGGGTCCGATCTGAAAACCACCATCAGTGATTTGATTCCGGGCCAGGTGTATGATATCTATGCGATTTACTGGTCCAAGGACATAGGGGAAAATTGGGGAATGCTTCCCGGCCTGGATCCTAATCGCGCTTACGCCACCTGGTACAATTGGGAAAACGGCACCGAGACGGGCCCTATCATCCTTGAGTCGATTTACGAAATGGAAGCTTTAGTAGGAACGGCAACAGCCAATAAGGAAGGAGAAGTTGGTATATATGTATTTAATCATGCACATATTACCACCAGCCAACGAAGCTGGGTAGATGGTTTTTCTTACAAGCAGGCATTTCTAACCTATAATCCCCAACCGGCTCATCAGGCCGAATCTGTTGCTTTGGATACCAACCAATTGACCTGGGCAACCATGTCGGATCCGTGCAATCCCACTCAGACCTATCCTGAAGTTTCGGAGCATTGGGTGTATTTCGGCGAGACACCCTATCTAACCCTGGATCATCTCCTGGCTAAGGTGCCCGTTTCCACTGAACAAGTAAGCTCGCCGCCTCTGGAAGCCAATAAACGGTATTATTGGTGCGCCGATGAAATATTGGTTGATGGGAGTCATATATTATGTGCGATTTGGACATTTGAGACTATCAAGACCCTTCCAAGTTTTGATCCGCCGCTGGGTAGTCAGCCCCAAGACGTTCGAGCCACAGAAGCCGAAACAATTATGTTTACAGCGGTGGCGGGAACCACAGGCGGGCCGGTAGAAAATTGTCAGTGGTACAAAGGCTTGCCGGGCGATACAAGTAATCCCCTTTCCGACGATCCTAACCACATTTCCGGTGCGCAAAGCAATCAGTTGACCATTATTGTGGCCTCGGCGGATGAAGGCAGCTATTTCTGCCGAGCTACTAATGACGCGGGGACAAGGGATTCTGAGGCGGCGATGCTGTTGTTAAAACGACTGCTGGCATGGTACAAATTTGACGAGAACCTCAACGATTCCGCCGGCACCAATAATGGAACGATGGATAATCCGGTTTATGTTGACGGAATGGACGGGAAGGCTTTGAGCTTTGACGGTTCAAATTATGTCAACCTGGGAACGGACGGTTTTCCGAAAACCGGTTTTAACAACGGGCTGAAGACCGGTTCGGTATCATTCTGGATCAACTCCCCTGTACCAGCTCATTCCTTTACCGCTACGTTTAACGACGATTCCGCTACTGGTTTTAAGGTTGACTATAGCGCCGGTAATTACTTGTCCTTTCTTATCCGTGATGACAATGGTGTTGGCCTGTCCCGGGGAATCGCCCCCTCCGGTTCGATTTTGGATGCCTGGCATTTGATAACCTGCACATGGGATACAGAATCCGGGGAAGCGGCAATCTACCTGGACGGCGTGAGTACGGGGCTGGCTACAAGCGGTCAGCCGTCTGAGTTTGCAGCGTGGCAGTATCCGATGCTGATCGGAGCTCGTCAAAATCGTCTCACGGTGGATGATTTCTATGTTGGATTAATGGATGATTATCGGGTGTATAATTATCCATTGGACGGCTACGAAGTTGCTGAGTTGTACACATCGCTGGCCGGAGGCAGAATTTGTGTGGAATACCCGGTTGGTGATTTGAATCAGGATTGTGTAGTTGACCAGATTGACTTGGAGATATTGCGCTCGGCATGGCTGGATTGCGGTTGGGTACCGGCCACGGCATGTGAATACAAGATCGATCTGGCTGATCTGGTGCCGTTGCTCACGGCATGGCTGGAGGAATTGGATGACGACGGGGGCATGTAAATAATTGTCAGCTTTGTTTGACAAAAGCTAAGGGCCTATTCCGATTGATTTGGTATAGGCCCTGTTTTCTTCAAAGGCGTTGAGGTCTTGGACGCTCAGGGGAAGATTTATGCAGATTGGTGCAAAAGTCGTAAGTTGTTCACGATAAGTAGAATTTAGGAGCCAGAAATGAGAAAGAACACACATGTTAGATCTGCCAGTTGTTTAGATAGACGCGATTTCCTCGCGGTGGCAGGTATCACAGGCGGCGCGGTGGCATTTCCGTGGTTGAAGGCGGGTGCCGGTGAAAGCGGAGGACCGACGCCGAAAAGAAAGAAAGGCGCTACTGTCCGGGCGGCATTTCTTTATCCTCCGTCGAAAACCTTTTCGGATAACCGCGATGGTTGGTGGAGCTGGCCGGGCAATGAATTCGACGCTGAGGGACGTCAAAAGAAGTACATGGCAGCATTGAGGGAAATGGAAAATCGTCTTGGGATGAAGATTATCACGGAAAACCGCTCAGTCGCCAATAACAATGATGTCCGGCAACTCATCCGGGAGATCGAGGATTCTCCTCCCGATGGCCTGCTTTTGATTATGTTCTATAACCGGAGCCTGCCGCAGGCCGATCTGCTTTTGGAAGCAGCTCAGAAACTTAAGATACCCACCGTTTTCTTCATCGGGCTCGGTGTCAAGCATGGCCCGGTCAGCCATTATCGACGCCCAGGTGTCTATTTCATCCAGTCACTTGATAATCTCGAAGCTATAGAATACGGCATGCGGATGGTTAACACACGAAAGCGCTTGGGACAATCTCTTCTTCTGAGCATTACCGAAGCGGACAAGCCGCGTGAAGGTATCGAGCAGTTCTTCGGGATTAAAGTCAGGGTCGTTCCGTTTTCACGCTATGCTGACCGGTTCCACAAAATCAAGATCGACAATGCAGCTCAGGACTTGATCAAGAAAATCACCGGCAAAGCCACCGAGATACGAGGTGTAAATCGGGAGAGCCTGGAAAACGCTATGCGAGCTCATTTTGCGCTGACCGAATTGCTACGCAGCGAGAATGCTGATGGCATTACGATGAATTGCCTGCGCCGGGGAATGCTCAAACCATGTGTGAGCTTCTCCCTCCTTAACGGGAACCTAATTCCGGCTGTCTGTGAAAACGATTTGCCGGCAGCTTACACCCAACTACTCGGACAATTGCTCATCGGGCGGCCGGGCTTTCAACATAATCCCTGCTACGAAACTGAGAAAAACCACTATTATGCTTCGCACTGCACGTGCCCTACGAAGATGTATGGCCCGGAAGGCTCCGAACTGCCTTACCTCTTGCGCCGTTTTGCCCATACAAACGAAGGTAGTTGTGCTGTCCAGGTCTTCTGGAACCCGGAAGATCCGGTAACGATGGTCAAATATTATCCTGGTGACAAGCCTAAGTTGGACGTTTATGCAGGTCGTGTAGCCAAATCACATCCGATGCCTCCTGCTGGTGGATGCACGACGAACGTGGAAATTGAAATTACCGACCGCTCCGATGCGTGTATGGTCAAAGGGCACCACAATCTGCTGTTTTGTGGTGATTTCTCCAGGCAGTTCAGGCTGTTCGCTCAGCTGTACAAAATGCAATTGGCGAACACGGGATACGAAGGTCGGTAAGAAAAGCCAACGAAATCCGCCAATTCACTTGTGAAAGGCCACTCCAACAGGTAAATTATATCTGTGGATTTGGTTGTCTGACGACATCGGGCATGCCAGGTCGTGGAAACTGGGAGAATTTTGATGAAAAACATGATTTTGACACTTTGTGACAGGGTAGAAATATGAAAAGCGACAGACTAAGAAAGACGCATACAATCACTCGCCGGCAGTTTCTTAAAGGTTCGGCCGTCGCCGCAACAGGTTTTTTGGTCCCGACAATCGTGCCGGCCTCGGTCTTCGGCACCGATGCGCCGAGTAATCGTATCACATTCGGCTTTGTCGGTGTCGGGCGGATGGGATTGGGCGATATGCGAGAGATCCTCGGACTCAAACAAGCCCAGGTCATCGCCGTATGCGATGTCGACGCCAACCGGGTCAAGAACGCCCGGAAAACGGTCGAAACCCACTACAGCAGACAAAGCTCCCGCGGGACCTACAAAGGATGCGGAACATACGG
>CBDVBU010000236.1:0-6264 GCA_965372295.1 uncultured Phycisphaerae bacterium | reverse complement strand
AACAGAGAATACAAAGTATGCCTAAATGAGAGAGCTTTACGTCTACTCGACCAATCAAAGCCAATTTCCAGGTTTTATAAGCTCATCGAGGTGGTGGGATGGATATGGTGGATTTGAACAAGCCGGGGCTCGAAGACTTGGCGGCTATACCGGCTCTACGGCTACTTCTATCTCTCGCAGAGCCTGCGAGGAGGTTTTTGACTCCGTCCAGCCCCAGGCTCTTGCCGTGGCGACTTTTATCGCGGTTTTCAATGCTAAGTCCGTGCCGGAGCCGTCTTCGAGGGCTTTCAGGAAACCGGCCAACAAAAAATCGCCGCAGCCGACGGTCGATAATACTGTTGCGCGTCCGGCGCATCTGCCTTGCCACGCGCCGTTATTGTTGAGAGCTACGCCGCCCTTTGCGCCGCGGCTGATAAGAACAATTTCTACCTTATCCAGCAGCTTCCGGGCGGCTTTTGCCAGACTTACGGGTCCGTCCTTAACCTGCTCGCCCAGAAGTTCGCGCAATTCCTCGACGTTTGGCTTTATCATCCAGGCTGAGCCGGTATCGACGATTTCTTTTAAAGGGCGCCCTGAAGTATCAAGCACGATTTTTGCCCCACGGCTTTTGCAGAACTCCAAGATCCGAATCACATCGCCCAGAAGCCCGCTATCCGGCATTGTTCCGGCAAAGACGCAAATGCTGCCCTTATGCACGATATTTTCCAGGTCGGCCTGCAATTTCTTCAAAGTCTTTGCCGAGGCCAGACAGCTCTTGTTGCGCAGGTGCATCTCTTTGTTTTTGGCCGAATCGACAATAGTGATATTCAGCCTGGTCCGGCCCGCTACGGCAGTCAATTTTACACGGATCGACGGCCACAAGCTCCTCACGGCTGCCAGCATCTGCCCATGGTCATCGCTACCCCACAGGCCGGCTGCGATACTTCTCTGCCCCATCCATGCAAGAGCCTTGGAGACATTGAGCGCTTTACCCGCAGGCCGAACGGCCTGCTCATCGATTTGCTGGTGCAGGCCCCAGTCGATATTCCGTCCCCGGCAGGCGATGTCCCACGCCGGCGACAGGCCAATTGTAATGATTGAAATTCTGTCTCTCATGGATTCTTGCTCATTTCATTTAACCGCCCAGCCAGTCGGCTCCGAGCTGGCCGCAGGCGGCCTTGATATTTCGGCCCATTCTGAATCGCACGGTCGTCTCGATGCCGGCTTCGTCCAGCACGGCGGCAAATTCCCGGATGCGGGCGCTGCCGCTGCCAGCGTGTTTACATATCGGAAACGGATTGTGCTCGATCAGATTCACGTTGCACGCCAGCCCGGCCAGCAGCTTGACCAGCATTTTCGCGTGGCCGGCCGAATCGTTCAATCCTTTTATCAGCACGTACTCGAAGGTTACTCGCTGGCGGGTCCTGCCCTGGTAGAACCGCACGGCCTTGAGCAATTCCGCTATCGGGTATTTAGCGTTGATCGGCATCAACTTCGTCCGCAGGGCATCGGTCGGCGCGTTCAGCGAGACGGCGAGCCTTGGACGCACATCTTCGGATGCGAGCTTGCGTATCTCCGGCGCCAGGCCGCATGTGCTGACCGTTATATGCCGGACGCCGATGTTCTTGCCTTTCGGATGGTTCAATATCCCGAGCGACTTGACCACCGCGGCGTAGTTGGCCAGCGGCTCGCCCATTCCCATATAGACCACGTTGCTGATTCGACCGGTCGTGTCGCGGGCATCCTGCCCGCGATCCGAGGGCGGGACGCCCTCGACACTCAGCCTGGTTTTGCCGAGGCAGCGGCCGGCGTCTTTTTGTACCGCGTTGACTTGGTCGACGATTTCGGCGGCCGTGAGGTTTCGCCGGAACTTGAGCTTTCCCGTAGCACAAAACTCGCAATCCATCGTGCAGCCGACCTGGGTCGAAATGCACAGCGTTCTCCTTGTGCCGTCGAGCAGCAGTACCGTTTCGATCCGGTCGCCATCGCTAAGGGCAAAGGCGTACTTGGCCGTCCCGTCTTTGTCGGTAAGCTTGTTCAGAACGGAAAGCCGGGAGATAAAATAGCCCTGCCCGGCAAGTTGCTCCCGAAAAGCCTTGCTCAGGGGCGTGATTTCGGAAATCTCTTCGGCATCCTTTGTATGGATGAAATGAAAAATGTATCCCGCCAGGTATTTTTTGCCGCCCAGAGACTCTGCGATCTGCTCAAGCTCGCCCGGCGTTTTGTCTTTAAGGTCCTTACTCATAACCGGGAAAGTTTAACAGATGTGAACGCAAATTAAAAATCAAACATCAAAACGCCGTTTTTTTTTAGGCGTTCTGAGCGAAGCGAAGAATCTACATAGCCCCGGCGAGATCCTTCGGCTTTGCCTCAGGATGACACTAACGTGTCATTTTGCATTTTACACTTTGATTTTTCACTTTATTCCTCCTCGCTGTCGGTGGCGAGGTACTCTTGCTGACCCTCACTGACATAAGCCGGCTCCGATGACTCGTCAGGCTCGGCGAGGTCTTCATAGCCCGCCTCGGCGTCCACGTCCATCTGCGAACGGATACGCTCATACTCCTCCAGCGTTATTATCACTTCGCGCGCCTGGCTGCCCTTGTACTCGCCGAGTATTCCCGAGGCGGCCATCATCTCGATTATCCTCGAAGCCCTGGCATAACCGACATTAAGCCGTCGTTGAAGTAGTGACACGCTGCCTCGTTTGGTCTCCAGCACCATACGCACCGCATCGTCAAACAGCTCGTCTCTGGACATATCGGATGTATCTACTGTCTTAAGCCGAGTCAGCTCGGGATGGAATTGCGGCTCGGCAATCTCCTTCAGGTGCTTTACAATCCGCTTTATCTCGCCATCATCGACAAAAGTGCCCTGGGCACGAGCCAGATCGCTCGTTCCCGGCTTTAGGAACAACATATCGCCTTCGCCGAGCAGCGTTTCGGCACCGTTTTGGTCGAGGATAATCCGGCTGTCCATCCTGGCGGCCACGCGGAAGCCGATACGTGTCGGCATGTTCGATTTGATCAGCCCGGTCACGACCGTCGCCTGAGGCCGCTGGGTAGCCAGGACAATATGAATGCCAACCGCCCGGCTCTTTTGTGCGAGGCGAACGATATAAGCCTCAATCTCCTTGGCCGCGGTCATCATCAAGTCGGCAAGCTCATCGATCACTATCACAATATACGGCAGCTTTTTCGGAATCTTCGCTTCTTCTTCCTCACTGCTCGGATTAAACCGCTTGAGAATCTCGCCGGAATCGAGTTTGTTAAACTCGGCAACATTCTTAACCCTGGCCTCGGCCAGCAGGGCATAACGCTCATCCATCTTTACCGTGGCCCATTCGAGTATCTGGACGGCCATCTTGGTCTCAGTGACTATCGGACACATCAGGTGCGGAATGGTATTAAAAGCCGTCATCTCGACCATCTTGGGATCAATTAAAATCATCTTGACCTCGTCCGGCCGTTTCGTCAGCAGCACGCTCGTAATGATACTGTTTATGCAGATGCTTTTTCCTGAGCCGGTCGTGCCGGCAATAAGCAAATGGGGCATCTTCGTCAGATCTGAAACAAGCGCTTCGGCTGAAGAGTCCTTGCCAAGATACAGCGGTATCTGCATCCTTTGTGGTTTGCTGCCCGCCAGTTCGAACATATCCTTCATGCGGACTTTTTCTTTCTCGCTGTTTGGCACCTCGATCCCTATTGTGTGCTTGCCGGGCAGAGGAGCCACAACGCGGACGGCGCCGACGCCCAGAGCACGAGCCATATCGTTCGACAGGGCGGCTATCTGGCTGACCTTAACACCTGCCGCAAGCTCAAGTTCGAACATTGTCACAACAGGACCGGAATCAGCCGCAACCACCCGCGCATTGATATTGAACTCCGACAGCAGCTTCTCTAAAGCGCTTGCCTTTGCCTTGACGACCTTCTCCTGCACGGAAGCAAAACTATGCTCCGGCTCGGCCAGCAAATCCAGGGGCGGCAACTCGTAATCATCATAGGAGGGCTGCACAAAGGTACTTTTCGGCGCCTGGACGTTCGGCCTTTTACTATCGGACCGTGTCACTGGAATGCCGTCCGGTCGTTTTGGAATTTCAACATCCGGCGGTTTCGATAATTCACTTCTGATAACAACGGGTTTTTGCCGGGCACTTAGTTCTCGCCATATCTCGTTGAGAACCTGAGAATGCTCCTTTGCGGCGGACCAGGCCGGTATTGCAACGCCCATTATCTTGGCGGCGGTAAAGCCGATACAGCTTAGCACCATTAACATCAGGCCGTCGGCCAATAAAACGGCCCCGACGACCCAAATGGCCGCGAGTAATATAAAAGTACCAAGCAGGGCAAAATGACTTTGTAGAAGCTGTGCCGCACCGGTGCCGAGAATCCCGCCCGAACCGGTCGGAAAATTGAAGTACCGATGGGGCCATAGGCAATAGAAACTCATCGAAGCGGCCACCGTGACAAGCCCTAATCCAACGGTCCGTAAAACCAATTGGTTCACAGTACGACATGCAAGTTTGGAAGCCCAAAGGTAAATTGCCGAGACCAGCACGACAAAGATGCCCGGTCCGACATAGTAGAGAAGATAATAAGCGCAAAAAGCCCCTATCAAGCCGCACCAGTTGGCTGTCGGATTATTGTGAGGATACTCAAAACCGCTCGGCCAATCTCCTATGTCGAAACTAAGACAACTGCATAAGAGCATGAGACACACACCGATCCCGATACACCTCAGCGCCGTTCGAGATATCGAACCTTGTGCCTGGTGTTTTTTAGCTCTTTTATATGTTTTTTTCTTTTTCACCCCGTTAGTCCGGCTTCGGCGGATTGTTTTCTTCATTACGTTTTGTCCCCCGTTATAGTATCTCTGACGGGGTTCACACCTCCAACACTCAATTACGTCCCATAAGCGGCTTGTTCTCAAAGCCAATACCTGCGGCGCAGCCCCTTATTTCACGCTACTGTGCATACTTTTGCTACGGGCGCGCAATCGGCGGCACCAAACAGTAACAATTAGTTTATATCGGCAGGCGTTCGGGTTTTTCTGCAAAATTGGCCGGAGTATAAATGTTGGATAAAAAGGGACGTTTGAAATGATACGATTAATGCCGTTACCGCTGCATTACAGTCGCGGCTCTGTTTGGGCAGTTCGGAGTTTTAAGCGGGGAACGACTCGGTACTATTTTCTGGCTTTTACTGTTTCTTTGGTCTTTTTTTTACGTCCGAGAAGCTCGTCAGCCTGCTCGCGCGTTTCAGGCGGCCATTTTCCCTCGGATTGCAGTTTCTTGAGATGGTCAAGCTGTTTGACGCTGATAATGGTCCTGCACTTCGGGAACCTGTTGCAGCCCATGAAAGGACCTTTTTTGCTTTGCCTGATGACCAGTTCGCCGCTCTTGCACTTGTAGCACTTAACGCCGGTAGGCTCAGGCGGCGGCTTCGGGGGCAGAACGTTGCCTTCTTTGTCTAATTTGAGGGTCGTTTTACATTCGGGATAGTCACTGCATCCGAGGAACGGCCCGAAACGGCCGTTCTTATGCACCATCGACTTGCCGCACTTGGGACATTCATGATCGCTTAACTTCTCCTCGACCATCTTTCCTTCCTTGTCACAGGGACATGCGAACGTGCAGTCAGGGTATGTCGAGCAGCTCAGAAATTTTCCATTTTTGCCGAATCTGTAAACGAGCTGCTTGCCGCACTTCGGACATTCATATTCGCTGGGAGTCATTTCAGCTTTAGCGTGTTTCATTTCGGCCTGAGCCGTCTCCAGGTTCTCCTTGAACGGCCCGTAGAAATCTTTCAAGACCCCAATCCAGTTGAGGTGCTGCTCTTCGATCTTGTCGAACTGCTCTTCCATGTAGCGGGTAAATGCAATGTCCATTACCTTCGGGAAGTACTCGCTGAGTTTTTCCGTAACGACCTCGCCGATATCGGTGGCGTAGAATTTTTTCTCTATCTGCTCGACGTACTTTCGATCCTGTATTGTGCTTATGATAGATGCGTAAGTGCTCGGCCTGCCGATCCCCTCTTTTTCGAGCGCTTTTACCAGGGCCGCCTCGGTGAATCTTGCCGGTGGTTTGGTAAAATGCTGATCGGCCTTGATATCGACCGCTGCAAGCGTCTGGCCGACCTCCATCGAGGGCAGCTCCTGCTCGTTTGACGTAATCGGCCAGATTTTCGTAAAGCCGTCAAAGACCAGGATTCTGCCGGTCGTTCGATACATGTAACAACCTGCCGGCGTCTGTGCCGAGATATTCAGATTCGTTACATCCCATATAGC
>CBDVBU010000235.1:0-6269 GCA_965372295.1 uncultured Phycisphaerae bacterium | reverse complement strand
GTAGCTCCTCAGTCAAATATCATTTATACCGGATGCCACAGGCGGAAGTTCTCGCTATGGGATTTGTTGAAAGAATCGGAGAAGAGACCTCCGAGCTTTCCCACTTTTTTCACGGCAAAACCTACACAGTGCCGGCAAAGGTCGAAGACGTCGAAAAGGCAATGGAACTCATACTCCAGACACTCGTCAACAAGGAAGTGGGAGTTTTGCAGCAGATATCCGAGATTAGCGCCGTCGGCCACAGGGTTGTCCACGGAGGCGAAGAGTTTACCGGCTCCGTAGTCATCGACGAAAAGGTAATTGCTTCGATCGAAAAATTTGCGGACCTCGCTCCCCTGCACAATCCCCCGAACCTTGCAGGCATTCTGGCTGCCCAGCACAATCTCCCTGATGCGAAACAGGTCGCCTGCTTCGACACCGCTTTTCATGCGACTATTCCAAAAGTCGCCTACATGTACGCCCTGCCGTATGAGCTTTATAAGAAGTACGGCATCCGAAGATACGGCTTCCACGGAATCTCGCACAGATACGTTGCCCGGCGTGCCGCTACGATCATGGGCAGGGAAAAATATGATATTAACGCCATTACCTGTCATCTCGGCAACGGCTGCTCCATTACCGCCGTGAAGAATGGCAGGTCAATCGACACCTCGATGGGACTGACCCCTTTGGAAGGCGTGCCGATGGGAACACGTTCGGGCGATCTGGATCCGGCGATCCTCTTCTATCTCGGCGGTAAAGGCTATGATGCGGAAGCTTTGAAGGACCTTTGCAACAAAAAGAGCGGCCTGCTCGGCATATCGGGCGTCTCGAATGATATGAGGAATCTCGAAGAATTAGCAGGAAAAGGTCACGCCCTGGCGCAACTTGCCATCGACGTTTTTTGCTATCGCATCAAGAAATACATCGGTGCGTATGCCGCCGTTCTGGATACCGTAGATGCGGTGGTTTTCACCGCCGGCATCGGGGAAAATTCCGTCTTTATGCGCGAGAAGATATGTAATGCTGTTACTCAAATAGGAGTGCAGCTTGACTTGGCGGCGAACAAGGACGCAATTGCACAAGAAGCTGAAATAAATACCAAGGACAGCAAGGTCAAAGTATTTGTCATTCCCACAAATGAACAAGCCGCCATTGCCAACGACACCTATGAATTGACAAAAGAATAAACGACCAATTGTTCCAAGACGGAACGCCTCGGAAAATGCCGTGCGTGAATAAATGGCGGTTGCGGGTGATCAATCTTACTCCGCAAACACATTCCCAATCTTCCGGGCTCGTTCCGGCTTGTCCAGATCTATACCCAAGGCGATCCCAACCTCAACAAGAATATTCCAGCCGGCTGCCAATAAGACGTAAGTCGTAAGTTCACCAACGTCCTTCACCTTGATTGTAGGGAAAATCGTGTCTTCTGTTGCAACAGCTATTACCTTCGTGCCCACACCGTCTGAAATGAACTTCTTGATGAGTTCGAGTTCCGACCTGTACGGATCTATGAGAATCACTGCATCACCGGCGTTCATAACCTCTTCCACGCCGTGCAGCAGATACGTCCCCTCAAGAAAATCGCTGCTTTTGCGCGTTATCTCGTTCGTCTTTAAGGTAAGCTCCTCCGCAACCCCGTCATTCCTGCCGGCAAAGTATATCCTCCCTGCTTTGGCGATATCCTTGACGATAGTCTCGTCGATTGTCTGCGTAAGTGCATCCTCGCACGCATAACCCAGCGATGCCACATCGAGTGACCTGCCTTGTATCTTCGCAATCAGCGCTTGATAGAATATGGCCTGCTCGGATACGCTCTTGGTCGCCGCCACTGCATCTTCCTTCCCGCAGCTCAGCAAGAATGTCTGATTGGCGAGCGATTCCAGTTTGGTGCCCTTGTTGGCCGTCAGTCCAAGAATCTTATCATGTCCTGCTTCAATAAGGCCCTTCACGAGCAAGATAACCTCCTTCGTCTGGCCGCTGTTCGACGCGGCGGCTACCACGAAGCTGCTCAAGTCATACTCCATCGCCTGCATCGCTCCTTCGGTTGATATCTCGATATCCACGCCGTCTCGCATCGCCTGGGCCATAATGTTCTTCGCCGGGAATAGCCGACTCGACCCTTCTCCTGTGAGAAACAGCTTTCCTGCCTTCTCTATCTGTGCTGCTGCTTCCTTGGCCCCGTCCAGCTTGAAGTTCCTTAGAATCTCCGGGGTCTCCATCATCTCACGTACGAGAGCGAATTTTGTGTATTTCTCTTCGTTTCTCATTGCAAAAACAATCTCCTTAGTATCTACCTGACTTCTTCATTACGGATTACATGACAACCTGGCATAATTGGGGAGTTCCCCAATCAGCGGATTCAAGTATTCCAGAAATGCCCCTGTTATGAAATTACCCTCTTCATTGATAAACTCATCCGGCATGGGTTTGGCCTTTGCCGCTACGTCCGCCAACGGTATTGTCTCCGTACCGCATTTGTATTCGCTGCCCGGCTGTCTTGCCAGTGTCACCATCAGTCCGGTCTTTTCCTGCTTTGCCAGACCCACGGCGGCCCGGCCGCACGTGTACGCCTCATCAATATCCAGTTCCACAGTTCTGTCGGCAGCACTCATCGGCAGTGACTCGGTGATTTGAAACTCCCCGCGGAAACCGAATTCATCCGATATCATTCTGTGCAACGCCATCGCCACACTAACACCGCCCATTGCCCCGAACTCCACGTTATCGAATTTGTCCGTTGCCTGCGATGCCGAAACCGGAGAGCCGTCCGCGAACGTTATCCCCTCCCCGCAGACCACTGAAACCCAACCGTATTCGTCATAACACTCCTTCACCTTCTTCAGGAACTTATCCTTCTCGAAATTCCTCTCTGGAACACAAAGTATGTGCGGCGCATCTGCCTCCGACCTCTTGCCTGCAGCACCGGCAGCCGTTAGCCAGCCCGAATCTCGTCCAATCGCCTGGAAAATAACAAACTGGTCGACCTTCTGCATGTCACGCGCGAGAATTCCCGCTTGCATCACGCTAAGGGCGATGTATCGAGCCGCACTCGGAAAGCCCGGCGTATGGTCCGTACCGAACAAATCGTTATCAACCGTCTTCGGCACTCCCACTCCGATCAAATCGTAGCCTTGACCCTTTGCGTACTCCTCCACGCGCTGTATCGTATCCATAGTGTCGTTGCCGCCGATCAGGAAGAAGTACCGGATATTCGACTGCTTGAGCACTTCGAGCACCTGCGGCAGTTCCTCGTCTTTCAGCTTATGTCGACAGCTTCCCAAAGCGCTCGAAGGCGTCTGTCTGAGCCCCCTGATCGTCTCGTCTGGCTCCTTGCCAAGATCAACCGTGTTGCCGGCCATGAATCCTTCAATGCCGAATCGCATTCCCAAAATCTTGTCAATACCGTCAAACTCCTGCGCCGCATCAATTAGTCCCGCCAAAGAAGCATTGATTACAGAGGTCGGCCCGCCTGATTGCCCTATGATTGCGTTACCTTTTATCATTCTGCACGTGCTCTCCACTGATTAACGAGTTCTGTTTTAGATTCCGGAAGCAGAATGCTACTTGCAGCAGATGGGGCCTGTCAAGTTTTTTTGCGTTAAAAAATACTTGAATTACCCAACGATGCCCCTTACAATCATGCCCATGGTGGACTCTGTACTCTATTTAGGCGATACCAAACTGACCGCTGCCGCTGCCTATCTGGCTGGCGTTATGTGCGCTTATAATATCGACTTCGACTATCTGCCTTCCGACGAGAAGTTCGTACCCTCACTTCTCTCCGGCGACTGCAGGGCCGTCATATTGAGCGATTATCCTGCCCAAAATTTCTCTGCCGAGCAGCTCGATGCCCTCGTCGAAAAAGTTGCCGACGGGATGGGCCTGCTTATGATTGGCGGCTGGGAATCGTTCACCGGCTTCGGCGGCGACTATAACGATACCGCCCTCAGCGAAGTTCTGCCCGTTGTCATGCAGGACCGCGATGACCGAGTCAATTGCGCCCAGCCTTGCCTCATAGAAAAAACAAGAGACCACGAAATACTCGGTTCACTGCCCTTCGAGCAGTGCCCGCCCTGCGTCGGCGGGTTCAACCGGTTCGCCGCAAAGCCCGATGCCGAGACCATTCTTCTCGCTCGCAGATTCAACGTTTCTTGCCAGGCGGGCGATTTCACATTCACACCGCAAGAAGACCCGGACCCGCTGCTGGTCGTTGGTTCGCATGGCCAGGCAAGGGTTTGCGCCTTGGCAACCGATATTGCACCCCACTGGGTTGGCGGACTCATCGACTGGGGCGATTCAAGACTAAAGGCGCAAGCACCCGCCGCAAATCCCATAGAAGTCGGTAACTGGTACGCGACCTTTCTCGCAAATATGGTCAAATGGACCGCCCAAATGCTCTGACAAATCCTAATTCGTCAGTCCTGCTATTGCCGCACCGATTATCGCCGCGTTCTCAACGCTCACAATATCCGTATAAATCCCCCGCTTCTTCTCAAGATATTCCATCAGGTAGTACTCCACCCTTGCCTTGAGCCCCTTGAGGTGATAAAACGTTGTCCCCTCGGCCACAATGCAGATCGGAAGACTTGGGTCCGTCCCCGTATCCGACTTTATCGCCATCGATGACAGATTGATTGCCGTCAGCTTCGCCGCCCGCTCGACTATCCTGTCAACCAGAATGTACATCGCGGCAACGTCCGCTTTCTCACCTGCCGCGCTCACGTTCGCAAGCGGATTGTCCCCGTATGGATAGTTCATAAAATCATCCAGCTCTTTTGTCTGAAGTTCAGCAATTCCCTCCACTTGCCTGCAAAGTCGGCCGGAGAACAATCCCTCCTCACAACCTTTTCGAATTGTCCTAAGCGATATAGGCCCGAGATATGCGCCCGATATCATCTTCTCAAACTGGTGCACACTCGGATTCACTGTCGACTCGTCGAACGCAATATCAATGCTGCCCCGCTCGCAAAGCTCGAACCCGCCCGATTCACAGTTGATAATTTGACTCTTCGCCGGATCAAGCCCGCTCGTCTTCGTAATGTTGCTGTTCTTCTCCACATAGCAGCAGTTCGTCCCCGTTCCCAGGATGAACCCTATATACCCCCCGAAATCCCTGTTACTGGAACCCTTCCCCGCCAGAAGCGTCGCCACCGTATCGTTCAGTATCACTATTCGCCTGGCTGTTTTGACGCCCATCCCACGAAGTGCGAGATTTAGATTCTCGCCAACTATCTCACCCTCCACTGCCTTCGCCTTCACCTCCTTGCAGAGCAGTATCGCACGCCCGTCCTTGTTGGGGAAAATCTGGGTCGGATACGAAAAGCAGAACCCGATACTCTTGTTGTCTTCCACCATGTCCCTGATATAACTCGCCATCGTTTCGAAGAATTCGTCCTTGCCCACCTCCTGCTTCACCCCCGGCATCACTTCCGACTTCAATCCCTCGATGATAGCCCGCTTCTGCACGTCAAACTTCACCCTCGCCGCACGAAAGTTCGTGCCGCCGGCATCGATCGCAACCACCGACTCACCAACCGGAATCTCCCCGCCCGTTTCAATATACGTCGGTATCATCTGAAGCGTGCTCTCTTCTCCCTTCAGCCCCCGCTCCATGTCACCAAGAAAGACATTCACGTTTACCTCGATATCGATGTCCTCGAAGTCCATCTTGTGCTTCTTAAGAAAATCAACGACCTTGCGTTTAGTCTTGTCCACCTGTGAATCTCCTGTTAGTTTCCTTCGCTCATGTGCTTTACTCAATCATCATAACCTTCTCGGTGCTCACTGTGCCATTCCCACGCCGTGGAGACCATTTCCTCCAACTGAGATTTTTCAATTTTCCAGCCGAGTTCGTTCCTGGCCTTTGTGGCGTCGGCGGTCAATCTTGGCGCATCGCCGGGACGACGGCTCACTTCAGTCACCTTGAAATCCTTTCCTGAAACTTTTTTGACTGTTTCAATGACCTCTCTGACCGAATGACCTTTTTCGTTGCCCAGGTTGCAGATCAGCTCACGGCCTTGATCCAGCCAATCCAATGCCAGCAGATGCGCCCTGCACAAATCGTCGATATGGATGTAGTCACGGATACAGGTTCCGTCGGGTGTATCGTAGTCGGTTCCGTAAATCTTGATATCACTGCGTTTTCCCATGGCCGTCTGGATGGTCAGCGGGATCAGATGGGATTCGGGCCGATGGTCCTCACCCAGGGTGGCATTGTTGCCGGCGCCGCATGTGTTGAAATATCTCAGTGAGGCAAAAGCGAGCTTTCCCGCCTGGCTTTGATA
>CBDVBU010000234.1:0-6277 GCA_965372295.1 uncultured Phycisphaerae bacterium | reverse complement strand
CTTTGGCGGTGATAACGAGGCTGCTGAAGGAGAGAATTGGAGCGGATTGATGAGTGAAGTTGCTATCTACGATAGGGCTTTGTCTGGCGGCGAGGTTCGTTACCTTGCCGGTTCTAGATCGACAGTCGAAACGGATCCGTCTCTGGTTATATACTACTCCTTTGACGATGTTGGTGATATTGTCGCGGACCAATCCGGCAAAGGCCATGACGGCGTTGTAGTCGGTGACGTTACAGCAGAGGCTAACGGCATGTATAACGGAGCTGCCAATTTCGCAAGCGGCGGTTACCTCGACCTGGACGGCCCAAGTATTCCTGCCGAAGATATTCCAACATCTGCCTTTACGCTTGCCGCCTGGACACAAGTTGATGGTACAAGCAGTAAGAACGCGATATTCAATGCCAAAGCAACTGATCCTGACGCCGACCATGTTTGGCTTATCCATCCCGAGATTCGCATTGGAGACAACGATTACAGGTTCACTCTAAGAGGCGCTGGCAGTACCAAGATTGGCGACATCGATCACGGTAAAACAGGGTATCCTTCCAGTCCAGGGATTGGAGATACGAGGCCCAATGAATGGGTCCACGTTGCAATGACTTACAGCAAAGCGGACGCAAGGATGACTCTGTACGTTGACGGCCAAATTGTCCTGAGAAGAGGTGGAGATGGTGCTGGAGATCCCATTGATAACGCTATAGATATAGCCGGAAATTGGGATTTGGGTGCTCGCGTTGGATATAATATTGACGATGCCAGGCACTACACCGGCCTTATGGACGAGTTCTATATGTTCAAGCGGGAGCTGTCGCAGGACGAGATTCTGGAACTTATGGAAGGTCCGTGATTTCCGTTCGCCTTTGTGTTTTGACCTGGCGAATGTGTGGCTTGAGAAGCGACTGTGGCCGGAGCAGGCTGTAATCAGTATATGCGAGGCCAAGTCGTTAGCTAATGATTGTGCATTAGTTCGGGGCCTATACCAAGTGATTTGGTATAGGCCCCGTTTGTTTTTAGGGTAATACAGATACTAAGGCCGCTAAGGCTTAAGCTTGCGATATGTGAATGATCGAGTAAACGGAAGAACAAGACAAAAGTTCAAACATGTCCTGGCTCCGCCACATGTGAGCGAAGCCGAAAGAGGTCAAAGGCAAAAGTGGCAAAACACAAGACGCCATCCGCTGAACGCTACCCGTTCCACGATATCAGTCCGTCAACGAAGCCTGAAAGCAGCAGGCCTCCCCTTTAATAGGTGGCTGTTCCTTGTCCCTCTTTTTCCCTTGATTCAGCAGAAAATAGTTTGAAACCTATAGGGATCTTCGGGTATTATAAGTTATGTAGCGGTAGATGATGCGGCTGACGAGTGTCAGGCCGGGAATATATATTGTATTTAACCGATAAAATGGAGGGCCAGACTCATGAAATCGTGGCGCATCATATATTTTATTTTGGCAGCTTATTTACTCACTGGGGCGTTCTGTGCTTATTCGGATGAGTCTTGGCCGCAGTACAAATATGATTGCCGGCATTCGGGAAATGTGCCTGAGAGGAGCGTAACCACACCTCTGGATTTAATCGGCGCGGTCCCATTGACGGACGCCATCTTCACAGCGCCGGTGGTCGCAGGTGGACGAATCTACGTGGTTGATGGGTCCGCCGCTGCCTTTTGCCTCAATGCTGCCACATTGGCCGTTGAGTGGAGGTGTGAAACGGGCGGCGGCAAGGCAAACTGTAACAATGTATCATCGCCGGCCATCGCAGAAGGTTATCTTCACTTCGGCACAATGGCTGGTTCCTACTATGTTCTGAGCGCAAGCAGCGGAGCCGTCGTAAAACAGATCGCCTGCGGTGAGCCGGTTTTCAGTTCACCGGTCGTAGCCAATGGCAGGGTATATTTCGCAACACTGGGCTCACGCGTCTATGCCCTTGAGCCTGACGGCACTGTGTGCTGGATCTGGGACTTCGTCAAAGAGAAACTTGGCTTTACTGGAAATCGTTGGAGCGGCCACGATTGGCTTGTAAGTAAGGGATCGCGGGTGACACCGAATGATCAGTTTTGCTGTTCGACGGACTTAGCGGTACATAACAAAATGCTCATTATCCCCACCGGTGGTTCAGTTGTATGGTTGGAAGACCTTGGAGATAAAGCCGAGGTTAGGGCAATGCAGCAGCCCAGAAATACTACCCTTGGGCTGAGCATCGGCGAAGATGGAACGGTCTATCGTCAGTGGACTCTCCTGGACAACGGTGGCGGGGTAGATATGTTGCGACTTGGTGACGGCAAAGTACAAGCTGACTATGTTCGCGGCGCCAGGACGAGCACGCAGGGTGGGCTATTAAGTTTCTGTTCAGTCAGTTTGCGAGGCCAGGATGTTTATAGATGCCGACCGGAAGAGGGTTTCGGTCTTTGCAAGCATGCTCCGGGCCAAAAGCAACCTCAATATCTTGGAGGTTATCCATCTATTGCTTCGCCGATTCTGCTTGGCGATTCTGCTGTTTTTGGTGGACTGGACGGAAATCTCTACGTGGCCTCACTGTCCGGTTCCGGCAAGGTATGGTCGTTTAAGACTGCGTTCGGCAAGGCAATCTCGGCTCCTGCCTGTGTGTGTGACGGCAGAGTTTACTTCGGTTGTGAAGACGGCTACCTGTATGTGCTTGGGCCCGGAGGCAGAGCTTCTCTGCCGTCAGAAGATCTCCAACTTTCAAAGATTCGAAGTCCACTAACCACCAGGCTCTCGGATCCGGAGCACGACCGATTTACAAGTTTTGCCAACTGGAAAAACACAAACGTGGATACTCAGGGCATAGCACCCCCGTTTAAGATAAAGTGGATTCGTCGGTACAAAGGAACAACAAAGCACTTTTCCACCTTTGGCGGGGGCCGAATGTACACCCATACCGCAGAGGGACAGATATTTGCCGTCGAGCAGGAAACCGGACGTCTGTTGTGGCGGCGTTATTTTCCCGGAGTCCACATTTGCTACACATCTCCTCTCTACTACAAGGAGCGTCTGCTGGTTCCTCAGGCCGGGCTTGCGAACTGCCGCTTGCGTTGCCTGGATGCAGCCACGGGAAAGTTGCTGTGGGAAGCCCCTTTCTCAGGGTCACCGAGCTGGAACAGGCAGTTGCCTCCTATTGTATACAAAAACATGGCCATCTATATGTTTGGCACAGGTAAGTACGGCAAGTACACTCCAAAGCAGGAGAAGCAAAAGACAGACTGGCTCTTCGAACATCAGAACAACCCAACTTTTCCCGGAAGCCACAAACCTTTGCTGCGCGCATACAATATGGACAGCGGCGAAGAGATGTGGACAAGGGACTTCTCCCAGTTCGGCTCCGGCGGCGATGATGCGGGCATATGCCTGATGGATGGTACGCTGTACTACTCTTGCTATTTTGGCCATTCTGCGAAAAACAGGAGAGGTATTCCAAGCGCCAAGGGTCTCACAGCAGCCATCGAACCGGAGACCGGCCAGGTCATTTGGCTGACGACCCGGTACTTTATTCATGGCGGCTGCACAATTAGCGGAGAAAACGGGCGACTGTACATGGGCGGGTACAACAAGCTTGATGGTGAGAATAGTTTTGTGTGGTGCATAGATGCCGGGGACGGATCAATGATCTGGAAGTCCGAGCCTGTTCGTGAAGCGATCCAGGTAGTGACTATCGGCTCCGAATTTTTGTTTGTTCATGCCCAATATAGAAATGGTTTTCTGTTAGACAAGGACACAGGCAAAATCTTAACGACTCTCACCCAAGGCTACAAGTGCACACGGTTCACCTTATCAGAGCCATATTTGCTCGGCTCCAACATGGATGTATATGACCTGTCTGATCTGAATAACATCAGGACGATATCCACGGGACCTCGCCTCGATCCAAGTGAATGTATCGGTGCGGTCGTATCAAATGGCCGAGTCTTTTACACGTGCCATGGTGGTGGTTTACAGGCTTGCAAGGTCTGTGGGACCGAAGCGGTTTCCGGTGCTCCCCCATGGCAGTCATCGGGACTCCTTACGGAGGACACGGCACACGAATAAGCGGCTCATTAGAAGAGACTACCAGGCCGGTTTTGACTTATCGGCTTCGGATGAGTGCTATCTCTTGCCGACAGACACATCGTAGAGGTGTAGTCGGGGTAATGCCCGGTGCGGGGAGCGAAGATTCGGGACCCACTCGAAGGGGCCGGCAGTCAGTTGTCCAGAGCTGATCAAGTGAGGGCCATACTCTGAAATAGAGAACCCAACACTGACAAAACTTGCTTTGGTATCAAGACAGGCCCTTGAGGACTTTACGAGTTCTTACGGGAATGCTACCGGATTCTCGGCAAGGAGAAGGCCAGTGGCATTAACAGAAGATTTTATTTTACTGTTGCCGTCAAGGTTCCTCGCTATCCGAGGCTTTGGTGGGAAATGGCTGGATTTCTCGGCGATTAGAAGTTTTCCACGATAGCGGCGGTGTGGATTGCCAGCAGCATCAGGTAGTCCAGGTCGCTCAGGGTATAGTACCGCTTTTCTCCGGCGTTATCGATGTACAAGACGCCGAAACAGCCGGATGGGTCAATAATCGGGGCTATCATGGCAGAACATGGTTTTCCATCTTGCAACGGAAACCGCGGCAAGAGCAGGAACTCCTGTTTTTCAATTGACTGCGAGATTTTTTTATGGACTTTTATATCGGCCAGTTCCAGAGTGACGCCTTCCAGGCTCTTTCCCGCATGAAAGGTCATCGGACCTTCAGGCAAAGCCCGCAAGGCACACCAGCAATTGTGCGCCCGGAACTGTTTCATTGTGATGTTCAGCAGGGTCTTGAGCACTTCGTCGGGGCCGTTGGATTTGCAGATCGCCTCGGTGGCCTGCAGAAAATCTTTCACACGCATGGCCGGCAGATTGATATCGGGAGCACGTTCGACATCCGGCTTCCGAACGATAATCTCACGAGCCGGTGCCGCCGACGCAGGGCTTGTTTCACGCGGAGTGTGTATGAGCGTGTCTTCCAAATGAATAGGCTCGCCGGCTTCGGCGTCAAGCGTGACTTCGATCTCAAAATCTCCGATACGAATACAATCGCCCGTTTTGATTGGAGCCTTATGAATTGCCTTATCGTTCAGAAATGTTTTATTTGCCGAGTCCAGGTCTTCGAGCACCCACACGCCATCCTGCGTAGCGAAGATTGCGGCGTGCTGTCTCGATACCGCCCTGTCGGGAAGAAAAATCTGGCTGTGCTCATGCCGGCCGATGTAAATGGGGCCCCTCTCGAATCGAAAGTCGTTAACGGTTTGACCGTCTTTTTTAACAATCAAACGCATCTGCTTTCCTTACCATACACAGGTCCCACAATTCTATACGTATATTATCTACTATTTGTTTGGTTTTATCGAGCAAACAGGCGCGGTGGACGACATCCTGTCTCAAGTGCCGTCCGGACTCTCGGCCTGTTCTTTCTGAGCCTGGTTTTCCTCCAGCAGCTCCATCGCCTGACTGTCCTTCAGGTGTGCCAGTTCTATCATCGATTCGACATCTTCGGTCCGAAGAATACCCGTTTTCACCAGTATCTTCATCGCTTCTATCGGGCGTTCCCTGATAGCCATGCATTCGACCGAGTACTGAACCTTTTCAGCTTTGAAAGATGCCACAATGAAAATGACCGCTAAAACCAATAATATCACCGTCAGCAATAAGTTGCGCTGGCCCAGGCCAAACACGGCCGCGATGAGCAAACCAACGCCGGTCATTACCAGCAGGCTATTCTCGGCGTGGGCCACTTCGATAGATTCTTTGTTGGTAAAAAAGTCGCTTCGTCGCAAAACATTGTATGCTGCTGTCCTTCTCTTGGGGGCAACTCCAAGGGCCTCGCCGAGATATATGGTCGGGCTTGAAGTACTCTCGGCGAGATCTCCGACGTCACCGGACTTATCGGCAGCCCGGAGGAACCCGCAAAGCATCAGATGGTGGACAGGCATGACAATCGTTCGGTGCAGAACATAGATGGCTGCCCCGATGACAACAATCGCCAGAATCGCGAGGCTGGGATGTAGCGCATCGATCAAAGTTTTTATTCCCGACGGAGCAAAACATGCCGCACAGACAACCAGCAGAAAACCGCCGTAAGAAAAGCAAAGCAATCGTGAAAGTCCGAGACCCAATGATTCTATTGTCTTGTTCATCATACATCTCTCTTTCTCAAATAATCTGTCTGAGGTTCGCAATATGAAGTTCAAAAACTTCTTGGAAAAATAACATTGTTCAGTGGAATTGTCAAGAATTTTCCTGCAAAC
>CBDVBU010000233.1:0-6294 GCA_965372295.1 uncultured Phycisphaerae bacterium | reverse complement strand
CGCTCGATCGCCAGAGTACCGTCGTATCCGATTTCTCCAAGCGCGTTCAAAAAGGTCTCGGTTTGTACCTGCCCGTCGCCCCAGGGAACCTCGGCGCCCCACGTACCCGGTTGTGTCGTCCGGTTCGCATCCTTAACGTGAATATGCTTGACCCAGGGCGCTAGTATTCTCACCGCTTCGATCGGGTTGCCCTTGTCGTAAAGAATTATATTCGCCGGATCGAAATTGACTCCGATGGCCGGGTGGTCCAGTTCTTTCAGGAAGCTCCGCAACTCTTCGGCTGTCTCCTGGCCTGTTTCCAGCAGCAGCATAATATTCTTTTCGCCCGCCGCGTCGGCCAGAGATCTGATCCGTTCGTAGAATTTCTCGGCGTATGCCACATCATTTTCATCGATAAAGCCAGCGTGCATCGAGAGGTATTTTACGCCGAGCTTCACTGTTACGTCGGCGGCGCCCAGAAACAGCCCCTGGTTTTGCTCCCAATATTCATCCGGCCCGATGCCGCCGGTGACTTTGATACTGTCAAGCGTCGAATAATCTTCCTGTGGAAAGTCGATCATTGTTGCGCTGATGGTCCAGTTTTGATTCTGAACGGCTGAAAGGAAATCGTTTCCGTCCGCTCCCAGTGCACCTCTGACTCCCAGGTGGACCGAGTCGATTCCGATTTTGTTCATTGCATCCGCCACCCCGTTGACATCCGTTTGTAGCGACCAACTGCAAACTCCTATCGGCCAATTTTTACATTTCATTGTATGATTCTCCAACTCAAATTCTTATTTTTGCTTAGCTAATCGAAACGCTTTGCCCCTTGCTTGCCGACTGCTTTTCGGCCTCGACGATTTTTACCGAATTCATCGATTGGGCCAGGGTTGTTATCTCCTCGACCTTTGTTCCACTGACAGCCCTGGCGAAATGGGCGATTTGTAGGAACCAGCCGTCTGACTTTTCAACTTCCGGCGTAAATACTTCTCCCTCGGCCGGGCAGAACCGAAACGCTGGGTCTCGTGTCAGGTCGTAAATAAGCGTTGCTTTTTCCAGCACGATATTAAAGCTCATTTCAAAACCGAACGTCGGCATCATTGCCCAGCCACCCTCAGCGGTTATCGCCGTATCATTGTCGTAAAGGTACTGTGTCGAAATGTGTAACAAACTGCCGCCGGGGCCTTTCGCTCCGACGCTGCAAACTGCCTTCGGCATCCCGAACAGATACTGAACGTAGTCAGTGTCATGGATGTGCAAATCCAGTGCCACTCCTCCGCTGCGCTGCTCGTCCAGGAACCAGTTGTCGATGCTCCAGGTCGGAGCCGAGCCGAGGCGTTGGAATGTCCCGGCGATAACTTTGCCGTACTTGCCGGAGTCGATTATTTCTTTGGCTTTGGCGTATTCGGGCCAGAACCGGACGCAGTGACCGATCTGCAGGATTTTTCCGCTGCGTTTGGCCTCGGTTATCATCGGCTCACAGTCCTTGGCTGTCAGCGCCATCGGCTTTTCGCATAAGACATTGACCCCGGCCGACAGTGCCTTTATCGTGTTATCCGGATGCAGATAAGTCGGCAGTGTTATCGAGACAGCGTCGAGCTTCTCACCGAGAAGCATCTTGTCGAAATCGGTATATACATTCAGGCTGCTGAAATCAACCGCTTCGGAGGCGTCCCCGATATTGCCTACCGCTCTTTTTGTGTCCTCTTCTATGTTCGGATTTACGTCGCAGATAGCCGTAACTTTTGCTCCTTCGACCTTCTTCCAGCACTTATAGTGCGTCTGCCCCATAAATCCGAAGCCTACAATACCAACTTTTAACATAATCGTAATCCTTTCGTTCTGAGTTCGGCGTTCAGAGTTCTGCAGCACGCGGCACGCACCACGCAGCACGAGATAAGCATTTTATCAGAGCTGAGACTATACGCAAACCCATTTATCGAAAAATTTTGTTCGTTCAGCGTGCTGAGTGGGACGCAGAACGCAGCACGAGAAGATTGACGAATGCCGATTCGATTATCGATTGTCAAATCGCAAATCGCAAATCGCAAATTGAAAATCGAAAACCTCAAATCAATCATCCCTGTCCCGGTGAGCCGTTGGTGTGGGCGCTTGGGCGCCATGAATCTCTTTGATCCCAACTGTCTAAGTCAGGATCGGTCGGATCTGCTATGGTCAAAGAAAAGCCTTCGCCATCGGTTACCACATACCAGTCATCGTCATATTTGAACTCCAGAATCGTGCTGTTGGTCCGGTCTTCCAGCTTGATTCTTTCGCCGGCATTACTCAGACTGCCGGTATAGGCGCCCGGAGCAATGTTAATGCCATTGGTTTCGTAGCGCCAGGCAAAGGCATCTCTGTTCTTTACGAGCACAATATAATCACCCGGAGCCAGAGACAAATTGCCGCCGGATGCGAACTGGTAATAAATTCCATCGGTAAGCTTGACTTCATCGAGCAGCACAGACCTGGAACCGATGTTTTGTAATTCGACGAATTCATACTCTTCTTCGTTATAGCTGCCTGCCTGTGCCGGATGGTACATGAGTTCCGTTATCCGAAGATATTGCTGCTGATCGCTGGGATTACCGTTGTAAGTCATCGTGTCGATCAGATAATCTTTTTCGGTGAACAGATTGACTGTCTCGCCCCAATTAGATAGGTGTCTTCTGTAATTGCCCTGGACAAATAGTCCTCGGCCTCCGGTTGGGTAGGCGGCCCTGGCCCGGAAGGCCGCTACATTGGGACAGACGTAAAGACTACCGCCGGCGACGATGACGGTTCCGGGCAGGAAAGTGTGTTCTATTCCCCCCGAGAGTTTCCAGCCGGAGATGTCCACCGCGTATGAGTTGGGGTTTAAAAGCTGGATATATTCTTCATCCTGGTTACCGGAAGCCGGATTATACTCGAAGCTTCCGAAGTTTATAGCCGGATTGGCAGGTTGAGCATTCGGAATTAGCGCCGAATAAGAGCCGGAAATATTGTAGCTGCCGGCATTATCTACATTGTGGGTCACAAACAAATGTTGCCGCCGCACTGCCAGATAATCGTTCTTGAGTACGTTGACAGCATACTCGAAGGATTGGTCCCGGGTATACCCGCCTTGTCCTCCCCATGTCCACGGATTGGCCCATATAGCGTAATCGGAGACAACATCCGGGGCCATCGCAGTAACCAGTTCGTCGATACGTCTCTCGATGAACAACTCGTCGTAGGGTGTTCCCGGTGCTTTTAGCAACTCGTCCATTACTGTGCGCAGCCTCCGCAGATACATTTCACGCACAGTCGCATTGTTTAGAAGCGCATCTATAAGCCGGTTCCAGTGGTAGTTCCACTCCTGGCAGTCCTGTTTGCCGACGAAAGGATGAGAAGGCTTTACATCTGTTGGCTTACCCGGGACCCTGTCGTCGTCGGCATAGATATAGTCATGGTATGATGAACCTGTCCAGTTCGAGCCCCATGTAAGGTCATGGTCCCAGGGCAGAAAGAACCATTCGCCGGAGCCGTCAGAATCGCGATAAAGGTAATGGTTTTTGTGGGGATGGTCATTTTGGTGGGTAATAATTGTTGCAACAAGATAATTGAGAGTCAAAGGCAGATTGACCTGGTCAAAAATGTTATTGTGAAGTGTTGCGCCGCTGGTGTTGTTGATACTTGAAATAAAATTAGATATATCTGCGGAGTTCTCCCACCGGCGTGTTTTCTTTTCGCCTGGATTCGTAAAGGTGCTGTACATCTTGTACAAAGCACCATCAGGATCAAAGCCTTCACGTTCGAGCAGTTCTTCCTCCGGTTCTTCTATAAAGGCGTAGACGCCGTGAAGCTCGCCATTTCGCTGAGCACGAACAGGAAAGGAAATACTGCCAGGGCAACCACACCAGTCGTATGCCTCAAATGCGAGACTCTGTCGCAGATATGCCTTATCACTGTATGTGCTGTTTAAGTTAAATTCGTTAACGCTTGGCAGATTCGGATCGAATCGAAATTTGTGTCCGTGGTTAAAATTAAACTTGAAGTTCGTTTTTGGTCGACCTGACGTACTTCCACCTCTCCTGTGTATCACTATATTATCATAAAATTCACCTAAAAAGTAAACCGAACCTCGTGTGCCGCTGTCTGTTTCCGAGGCGCCGACGTTCTCCACGAACCACTCAATTACGGGAAGCCGGGAGTTTATATAACTATCAGCCACAACCGTTCCAAAATACTCGGGCGAGTCGTTGGGGTATGGGTACAATGGGTAGCGCGAGGTGTTGCCCTTTGTGTCCTCTGCCGTCACTTTCCAGCGGATCATATCGCCGGGATTATAGGCTAATGAAGGAACGCTTGCGGTATAGATGCCGTCACCCTCCGTTGCGTCTGCTCCCGTACCGTCATCCACCATCGGTAAACCTTCACCAGGCAGCCAGCGACTTCCATATTCGAAATTGACATAGCAGAGCAGCTTGACCTGGTTAACCGGTTCAAAGGTTTCCTTGACCTCGGCGGTGATAATCAGGTCTTCATTGTCGTATGGTCGCGGCGGATTCTCCGTCACATTGCTAATAGCCGGTCCGAGATTGATGCTGATACTGCTGTTTTCCCGGCCGGGAGTTGGCTCATAAAAGTAGCCTTCAATCATTGACGGAAGCTCTACTGTTTCGATCTTGGTGGCGATAAGTTCCGGCAGAATCAACAAATCTGAACTGCTCAGAGTAGTATTAAGCCCGTGTATTGCCAGCATGTTATTACCAATCCGCAGCGCGCCGATGTGGTCGGTTATATCGAAATCCTCGAAAACCTGAGCGGTAGAATCTTCACGAGTCGCGGTGGCGCCTTCGTTCCACGACATGTTTTCCGGATCGTCCGTGTTAAAACTGGCAACAGGAACGCCGTTGAGATAGGCGACGAAGCCGTCTTCGAACTTCATTCGCAAAGTCAGCTCATCGATCTCGGATATGTCACTAACTTCAAAAGGGATGCGGGTATATACTGTCTGGTTGTTATTTCTCATGGCGCTGACGTCGAGGCCGATAAGCCCGGCGTAGTCGTAACCTACGCCGGTGACGCCACTGAGCCAGGCAGAGTCGTCAAATCCCGGTTCTGTCCAGCTTAAACCGAGCAAACCATCGATTGGAATTAATGCTTTCGCGGCGGCAAACTCCGGGACAAGTATCTTATCTGTGCGAGTGCTGCCGGTGCCTCCGCTCAGTCCGTAGGAAATGCCGGCGAATTGAGGGGGGTATTCATTATATGCCTGCGCAATTGTCTGGCCATCGGGATGGGCAAGGGCCAGAAATTCACCGCTGGCCCGAAGCTGGAAATTAGTGTGTAGCTCACCGTCCGCATCGCGACGATTTTTCCCGGAAGCGAAGACGACCAGAAATCCGCCACGAGCAATCTCGACCGCTGGACATTCCCACTTGCTTAAGTCATCGGCGTCATCAGTAAGATACCAGCCATCCAGGTTGATCGCCTCGTCTGTTGGGTTATATATCTCGACCCAGTCGGAAGACTCACCTTCTTCGTCGAGCAACTCTCCTTTTCTGAGCGGCGGCTTACTGTCGTTGAGCGCCATGAGCTCGCTGATGACCAGGGTCATCGCTTTCATCGAACCGGCCAGAGATAGGTTCAGTATCAGGGCAAGTAACGATATATTCTTGATTCTCGACATACTTCGTTGCTTTTTCTTATCAGGAATCTACAATCTGTTACCGGGCGTAGGTGATATGGCCTGCCAGTTTTCGGGGTTGTTGCCGTAGTCGGTTGGGACTTTTCGTGTGAGCGATTTACCGTAACCGTCCGGCTCGGTCGGCCATAGGTCAATCGAACCGGGACAATTTTCCGGATGTGAGCCGTCACTGTAATTGATCCTGTCGATGCGGATGTATTGGCGTATGCCATTCTTGTCAACATCACCCGGCATTCCAAGCTCCAGGCTTTCGCCGGCATTGCTCAGGTTGCCGTCATATGGGCCTAAAATAATCTCTGCAGGCACATCCGGATATCGCCATGAAAATGCAGCCGGCTTTTTAACTACCAGTAGATGTCCCCCGGCAGGAATTGTCACCGGCACATCGGCAGGGAAGGTAAATTCGATGCCGTCGGCAAACTTCCAGGGATCGTCTTTGTCGTAGCGATATAGTGTGACCGGCTCGGCGCTGATATTGTGCAGTTCGATGTATTCATATTGGTCGTTAGTATATAAACCGTCTGCCGGCCAGTCGGGATTGTACATGATCTCGTTGATTACAATCGGGCCGACCTTCGGATACGCATTTGCGGAGCCGGGCGTATTCTCGTCCATCGCTACAAAGTTGTAATTATCGGTGCTGG
>CBDVBU010000232.1:0-6312 GCA_965372295.1 uncultured Phycisphaerae bacterium | reverse complement strand
TTAGACTTGGCCTTCCTTTTTAAGTTTACCGAACTTGCCTGTTACTAAATCATTGTGCTGTTTTTCGTTGCATCATCATAAAAGCAGACATAATCTCAATTAAATGCTGTTTTGGCACGGCGATATTCACAACCATCCCGCCGTCAGCGGCTCTGCCTGCAATAACGATATTGTTTCTGGTCTGAATATTCATCGGCGGAATTGGTATAGGGACCATTGATGTTGCCAAATTGAATAGTCGTAGGGCATTAAATGTTACTACGAAATCGGCTTTGTTTGCTTCCGGCAGAAGCGATAGGGCGGTTTTCATCTCGGCGCCGATTTGCTTTGGGCTGTCGGTTTTAACCTGGTCAATCAATTCGCGTATCGTTGAATTGACGTCGCCGCTGACGGCACAGACAAACAATCCGTCAGTCATGCCCCATCGGTAATCGAATCCGTCGCCGTACATAGAGGTTATCATCTGGGCCTGCGGTGAAGTGGCGTCAATGCCTTTCATGGTTAACTTCGCGGAATTTATTGAAACGCCTTTGTAACTGTCGACATCTCGCTTCATATTGAAGCTGGTTTCTATTCCCATGCTCTTATAGAAATCCATAATGCCGCTGGTTTTCATAATATCCATTGCTTTGTCGAGCATCTGATCGAATTTTTTCTCGTCCTTAACTGCTATAACATACTTAATTGCGAAAGGCGGCTTACTTTTAGCATTGCTGGAAATCGAATACGCCACTGGGCCGTCAAGGCAGTCAATGATGTTGGTTGCAAGAGTTTTAAATTCTGTAATATCCTCTGCGCTTATACTATCACCACCCATCATAGCGAACAAATCGATGCTTTTGACGTTAAGCTTTTTCCAGAAGGACGTATTAATAGTAGCTCCGAAGTTCGCCATAGCTCCATCTTCAAGATATGTCAGCAGCGTATTTTCCTGTTGCGATGAGTTATTCGCCGTCAACATCTTCGCCATGTCCGTCCCGGGGACGGCTGAGATGGTTTTGGTGATATTCAAAACATTGGGCTTTGGATTGATTGCTATGCTCACGGATTGTGTTTCCTTCATCAGCACTTCAAGAATGCCGGCGTACATATTCATTACGTTCTGGATGTTTGCAGGAGATGCACCTGGTTGGTTGCCCTCTATGCTTTTCATCATTGTTTTTATCTCTTCTATTTTAGCGGAGATTACTGGGCCGAAAGTCTCGGATGCTTGCTGCACATTACCATACGCCCAGATCGGTTCGGTTTCTGCCTGTTTTGCGTTGGCGGCATCGAGGGTAGCGGCAAGCCCCGCTGAACTGGTGGCTGAAATTGCTGTTGCCATTGTAACCAGCTTGTCATAATCGTTCGCCCAGCTCATGAGCGCATAATTGCCGGCTTTCGCAGCCAGCATTACTGGGTCCCCGTTAATTGTGATTTTAGAAATCCCTTTCTCATCCGCCTGGGTACAATTTGTATTACCCTCGATAAACTGTTTATAATCCGTAACGGGAGCAAGGACACCGATAAATATGTCTGGGATTGCGTTAGCTTGCGTTGTCTCGCCGGGTATAGTTACGCCGAACACCGCGAAACTGCCGTTAGTATTCAGGCCGGTCAACTGCGGGCTGCCCAGCAAATTTGCAAGCTGCATACGTACCAGCATCGAGACCCCCATAGGCATTGGTGAGACGCCGGCCAGGAACTGGTCTATTTGATTCAGAGTATAGTCGAAGTTGTTTATCCGGACGCAAAATAAACTCTTCGCCGGGATCATTTTAAGCAGTTCGTTGTTTGCCGGACTTTGCGCGCATAGTGTTGCGGCAAAAATAAACAGAACAAACAGCCCCGCAGTAACAACATCTCTCAAACGTTTTGACTTAAGCATTGTCTGGACCTCCATAACTAAATGTTCGTAAAAGTGTCTGTCACAAGCCGTGAACCGGGCTTTATTAAATATAAGGCACCCATTATACCAGAAAGATTCAGGGAAACCCGAAAAAAGTCTTAAAAGTTAAGGAATACAGATTGAATCAATGCGAACGCTCGTAATCGAAAGGTCCTTTTCCCGACAGGGAGACGGGTTATGGGAAACTTGTATTTTGTTGCTTAAGGGGCAGGTTTTTTGCCTGGCGATTTATAAATTTTGCCGGTGTTGATAAAAAGATTTTCTGCCTATGAGGTGTTTCTGTCTATATAGGTATGTAAGTAATTATCAGACCTAAATGGCAATGTATCAAAAGCGGCGTTTGGGCACTTTGTTCGCCTCGAATGTATTGCTTTTATGGTGGTTAAAAAAAGTTAAGCGAACAAGGCATTAAACCGATAAATTTCATCGTATGAAAGCATATTTTGGCAGTTTATAAGGTTCGGATTCACTATGAAGGTCGGTGTTTTTTGGAAGTTTATTGTTATGAAAAAGGTAATGCCTGAAGATAAAGGCAAGAGTTTTCCCTTCTTATATGCCGCTTTGTTTTTGCTTTTTTTAGGACTTTTTTCCGGTTGTGGGAATAAGTTTTTCGATCCAAGCCAGGTAGGCAGGTTCCGCCCCGTTCCGGCGGTCAACGTAATTTTAGATTCTCTTGGCGTAGCGGAGGAGACACCGGTGGCCTGGGAAGGAGCGGAAGAGCCGCTGCCGGTAGATACTATGGCGATAGAGTCTGATTATGTATTCAGGTCGGGCGACGTCGTCAGTGTTGTCATATTCGAGCTGCTTCAGGAAGGAGTTCAGTACGCAAACAGTTATGTAGTCACCGAGACGGGAAAGATATCCATACCTGAGGTTGGAGTAATTCAGGTGGCGGACATGACCGAGACTCAGCTCGAAGATCAGATCAGGAGGATTCTGTCTCCGAGCATATTGAAAGAGCCGTTGGTGACCGTGGCATTAGTCAGGTCCCAACAGCGGGCTTTTTCAGTATTGGGTGACGGAGTGCCCCTTCCGGGACGGTACTTTATTCCGCGATTTAATTTCAGGCTGACCGATGCCCTTGCAACAGCAGGTGGACCAAGGCAGTTCAATGTAAGCTACATTTATGTTTCGCGCTTTGTTGGGAACAAGCAGAAAGCACCCGATTCGATCAATCCGGGATTCGGTGAACTTGAGTTGAAGGTTATCGAACCGGAGACTATCAGGCCCGTGCGACAGAGACGGAATAATGTCACGCCTCGGGCAAAATATCAATGGCCGAAAAGCAATGTGGTTATTTCTTCCTCCGAGATGGTAACGGATGGGGAATATTCGAGAGTGCCGAGTGGTTTCGGGCAATTCAACGACTCGGCTTCACGGTGGCTGTATGCAAAAGATGTTGGGATTTCAAACGGCAGTCCGGCCCTTCGGGAACCGGTAGAGGAGCCGGCAAGTGTCGAAGACATACTGAAGACGTTGTCCGAGCATAACGGTCGTGGAATCAGCTCGCCGCGGGAGCCGGCTTCTCGCCAGAGAAGGACGGAAGGGCGGGTAAATATCGAAGATACGCCGAAACCATCCGCTGCACCATCCGGCCCGCAAGGGACAGGTGGACTACTGGATCAGGACGGGAATATCGAGTGGATTTTCCGGGATGGTAAATGGATTCCTGTTCAGGTTGGAGCGCCCAAGCCGGCCGAAGTTGAACCGGCCGGACATATTGAGTGGATCTTCCAGAATGGTAAATGGGTTCCGGTTCAAGTCGGCACGCCGAAGCCAATAGAGCCGATCATAAAAATGGGACCAGGGGAACAATTGGCGGCTCCGCCCGAAGAAGAGGCGCCGGTTTTAGGAGCGGAACAGGCAATTGCCGGGACACGGCTCATAAGGATTCCTGCCGACAAGCTGCTTGCCGGGGATCCGCGGTATAATATCGTGATAAAGTCCGGCGATTCGATTTTTGTGCCTGTTGATATTGTCGGTGAATTTTGTATTATGGGCAATGTTAACCGTACCGGGTATATTCCTCTTACGGGTAGACCAATGACTCTAAAACAGGCAATAGCTGCTGCGGGCGGCCTGGGGCCTCTGGCCTGGCCGAGGCGGTGTGAAGTAATCAGAAGAATCGGCAGGAAAAAAGAAGAAATAGTGATGGTGGATCTGGATAAGATCGCCAGCGGTGAGCAGCCGGACTTCTTTATTAAGCCGCATGATTTAATCAATGTAGGCACACACGCCACTGCCAGATGGCGTGCAATTTTGCGAAATGCGTTCCGGGCCACTTACGGATTCGGCTTTGTTTATGACCGTAATTTCGCTGATAGAGATTTCGGCACCAGCAGGCCTTTCCCGAGTTGGTTCTGATATATACAATGGGAACAGGGATACATCGAAGAACTGCGCCGCCTCAAAAACATCAATGGCGTGAACTCGGGGTGCATAATTACATCAAGGTATTGATAATAGCCGGATTGTTCTGCTTTCTTTTTCGGAATGAGATAGAAGGTATTATTAACAGGTGGCTTACCGACAGCAGTTGGTCGCACGGTTTTTTAATCCCGCTTTTTAGTTTATACTTTGTCAACCAGAAGAGAGAAGAGATTCTTCGCTGCGCTCAGAATGACAAGTTGGGGCCGAATTATCTCGGCCTGGTCTTTCTGATTTTCGGGATTCTGTTTTATCCTTTTAACATAGTCCATCTCCAATATGGGTACTTACGCTCCATCGATATGATAGCGACACTTGGAGCGATTGTATTGTTTTTAGGCGGGTGGCATCTGGTTAAACATACATGGCTGCCGATTGCCTTTCTGGTTTTTGCCGTTCCGTTGCCGGAGAGATATTACAGGGAACTGACCATACCGATGCGGCAATGGGCGGCCACGGTGGCAAGTAGATTATTGGATTTGGTGCCGCAGTTGGAAGCTACGGCTAACGGTGTGGTGATAGATGTGTTTTACAAGGGCAAGCCGCTGGAGCCTGCGCTTGATGTGGCCGAGGCATGCAGTGGGATGCGGCTGTTGATGGCCTTTCTGGCTTTAGGAGTTGCCATGGCGTATCTTCACTACAGGCCGCTGTGGCAGCGAATTATCTTATTGGCCGACACGGTGCCGATAGCGATATTTTGCAATGTCGTGCGGGTTACAGTTACCGGATTTATTTATGTGCTGATTCATCCGAAATATGCTCAGGGCATTTATCACGACATGCTTGGAATGGCGATGTTGCCGCTGGCATTTGGCCTTTATGGCGTTCTTGCGTGGTTTATGTCGAGCCTGTTTATAGATGAATCCGATATGGTTACCGAAGATATTGTGGTTCGCAAAAAAGATGCGTGATACGAAGGACTACATACGAGTTTATTTACAGCCGGCCTTTTTGATATGTGTGCTGGTCCTCGCCGCAGCGGGGGCCGGTATGTCGGTTACGATGAAAAAGCTGGGAATAGTTTTTAAGAAGGAACCCTTGCCCCTTAAGAAATCTTTGGAAGACCTGGATGAAAGGAATTTAACGCCTTATAAGGTGGTTTCAAAGCAGAAAATCCAGAACCCGGATACACTGAAGGCATTGGGTACGGAAGATTACATCCAGTGGATTCTGGAAGATACCGAGCAAGACGACAACAGTCCTGCAAAGGAATTTTTATTGTTTATTACATATTACGAGCTTCCGGACAGGGTGCCGCATGTGCCGGAAGAATGCTGGACCGGCGGAGGCTATCAAAAACTCGGATCGGAGGCTGTGACTTTTGAAATTAACAACGGCGAGGGTTTCGATACGAATGTTCCGGCAAAATACCTTGTTTTTGGCTCGAAAAAAACCAATCTATGGCAGAGCGGCGAAAGAATACCGAATTTGTACTTTTTTAAGGTCAACGGACAGTATGCAGGCAGTCGGGAAGAAGCTCGAATAGCTTTGAATAAGAACCTTTTCGGCAAAAATTCGTATTTTTGCAAGGTGGAGCTGGTTTTTAACAGAAGTTCTATTGCACCGAGCAAAGAACAGGCGGTAGCAGCGGCCGAAAAGCTCCTGGCTGTGATTTTGCCGATTTTGGAACAGGAACATTGGCCCGACTGGAAAAATTAGGTAGGGTGGCGGCTTGCCCCACCACCATTGAAGCGGTGGGCTAAGTATGTGTTTAGCCAAGAATAAGCCATCCCCATGTGGCGAGGGCATCTTGCCCTTGTTCTCTGCCGCCGGCAAGATGCCGGCGGGACGCAAGGCCGGGACGGCCTCGCCACGAACGACAATCGGGATGAGGCTGCCACTCAATAGAAATTAATGTAAAACGGGTGGCAGCCTCAAAGCCGCAGGCTTTGGGGATGGACGCGAATGCCAGAGGTCGGCTAAAAACGTGCTGGGCTAAAGCCCACATTACAATTTAAATATGCAATATGAGGTTAATTTATGGCAATGAGGAGGCT
>CBDVBU010000231.1:0-6313 GCA_965372295.1 uncultured Phycisphaerae bacterium | reverse complement strand
CGCTTGCGATTAAGAGTACCAATGCAAAACCGCTGCCCAGGCCAAGCATTGTCAGACCGGCGGGCCATGCACTACTCCATAATTCTAATACACCGGCTAAAATCATCTTATCATTCCTGCAAAACCCATAAACGCCATGGCGAGCAGCCCTGCCGTAATCAGGGTAATCGGAGCGCCTTTGAGACAGTCCGGGACATCCGCCAAATCCAGATTTTCACGAATGCCGGCCATAATGCAGATTGCCATCGTAAAACCTATGCCGGCACCGAAGCTGAGGACGACCGCTTCAAGCAGGGAGTTGATGCCCCAGAGGTTTATGAACAAACACAATCCTAAAATCGCACAGTTTGTTGTAATGAGCGGCAGAAATATGCCAAAACTCTCGTACAACGAAGGGAAGAATTTTCGTAGATACATCTCGACTAATTGCACAGCGCCGGCGATCACCAATATAAAACAAATATATCGCGTTACTTCCAAGGACGTGCCGATCAGGAGCAAATGGTCAATCAGCCACGTAAGCGTGCCACTCAGTGTCACGACAAATGTGACCGCCAGGCCCATTCCGAAGGCCATATCGATTCTGCCCGATACGCCAAGATACGGACAGATACCGAGAAACTTCGTAAACACAAGGTTATTGACGACCACGATGGATATAAAACCCATAAGCAGGATGCTTAATGTATCCATAAATATCACCTCTTACGCTTTCCTACCGGCGACTAGATTTACCAGGCCCAACATAAGACCTAACGTTATGAACGCTCCCACCGGCATACTCATCGCGGCCCACGGCACAAAGGCATCAGGCATCAATTGGGCCTCGAATATTTTACCTGTCGAGAGCAACTCCCGAATACCAGCCAAAACACACAGCGTCACCGTAAAACCGACGCCCATACTAAGTGCATCGATAACACTTACCAACATAGGATTCTTACTGGCACAGGCCTCGGCCCGGCAGATAATGATACAGTTGACGATAATCAGAGGGACATACGGCCCAAGCATCTCACTCATCCTGGGTACGAACGCTTTGAGGAATAAATCCGCGATGGTCACGAAGGTGGCTATTGTCAGGGTGAACATCAGGATTCGCAGGTGCGGCTTAAGAAGATTGCGCATCAGGCTGACGATAATGTTGCTGCACAAGAGCACAAAGATAACACAACAGCCCATGGTCAGGGCCGGCTTTACCGCAGCGGTTACCGCCAACGTCGGGCACATTCCAAGTAGCAGCCGAAAAACCGGATTCTCACGCCACAGCCCGGCCAACAGCGTTTGCCCATAACGTGAAGTTTTGGCGTTACTGTTTGTCATTACCGATTATCCCTTTCTTCCGCATTTGCTCTTTAACCTGCGTTATGGAATTATTCAGTATCTCGACGACCGCCTCGCTGCTTATCGTGGCGCCGCTTATGACGACGATTTCAGAGTCGATTTTATCACGCTCGCCGATGGTTACAAGCTTGAGCTCTCCTGCCGGAGCGCCCTTGAACTGGTCCCGGTAGTAATCGTATTTTATCTGGTCTCCGAAGCCGGGGGTTTCATTGCTCGAGAGCACATCGAAACCGGCAATCTTTTCAAAATTCTTATCGAGGGCAACAACCAGTCTAATCTTGTCGGCGAAACCCGATCCGGCGGCCTCAAAACTCCAGCCGACACATTCATCCGCCTCTGACACAGCCCTGTAAATTTCAATATTTTTCTTGCCCTGGAACGATTGAATCTCGATCTGTTCGTCCAGGAGGACAAAATCCTTCGCATCAGGCAGTAGAGCAGAAACCAAACGATTGCGCTTATTGATTTCATTCTGCCTGATTCTCGGCGACAAGGCGGCGTTGGTTACCGCAATCAGCAGTCCGAAACAAAACGACGCTACAATCAGCAGCCAGCTCTGTTCCATGAAATGTTTTATCTTAGACACTTGGTTTACCTCCAGCCGGAATCCTTTCGAAGAATCTGTCTATCAGAGGCGTTAAAGCATTCATCAAAAGAACGGAAAACATCACGCCTTCCGGATATTCTCCGACAATTCTTATCAGCATCGTAATTACTCCTACCCCGATGCCGAAAACCCACATTCCCCTGCGTGTCAAGGGAGCGGTCACAGGATCCGTAGCAATAAAAAAGGCACACAATAACAGTCCACCGCTCGTCAGATGGAAGAACGGCTGAACATATACATAAGAATCTATCAAGTATGCAATCCCGGCAAAGACAAAAGCAGCGGACAAAACAGCCAACGGGATGTGAAAATTAATCGTTCGCCTTATCAATAGATAAAGTCCCCCGATTAAAAGAGCAATAACGCTTGTCTCACCCAGGCATCCACCTACCTCGCCCGTGAATGTTGCCTTGAATTGTTGTTCGCTATAGATATCCGCTCCAAGTTCATTTTTGATAGCCAGCTTGCTCCATGCCAAAGGCGTTGCCTGGGTTCTCACATCGAGTATATTTTCCTGGGCAACCGCAGGCATGGCCGGATCAATACTGGCCGGTACTGTCCAGCTTGTCATTAAAACGCCAAACGAGACCGTCAGAAATGTTCGGCCGACCATTGCAGGATTGAAGATATTAGAGCCGAGCCCACCAAAAACCATTTTGCCGATGGCAATGGAAAAAATGCCGCCGATCACAGCCGTCCATACAGGAAGGTTCGGCGGAAGCGACAAGGCAAGAATTATGCCTGTCACAACGGCACTGAAGTCATCGAGAGAATTCGGTTTTTTACGAATCAGATTACAGAGCCATTCGGCGAGGACGCATGAAATGACACAGGCTGCAATAAGAATGAGTGCTCGCATACGAAAGTAATACCCCGCCGCCGCCATCGCGGGAGCCAGGCCGATGATAACATCGATCATTACGCTCCTCGTCGAAAAACGCTCGCTGATATGCGGCGCACACGAAACTCTTATATCACTTAGCATTCCAAGCTTCCCTGTCGTAAGACCATATTTTTATCCTTGAGGTCTATTCCGCGATCCTTGAAATAAAAATCTACTGTGCCATCTTCTGTTTTTGTCTGGCCAGAAAAATCTTACCGGTTTTAATATATCCTGTTACTTCTATATTGGCCGGGCAGACGTAACTGCAGCAGCCACACTCGGTACATGCACTCATATAATAACGTTCAGCCACTTTCAGAAGGTTATTCTTGACGGCATGCGCTATCTTTGTCGGATTCAAATTCTCGGGACATGCCTGCAAACATCTGCCGCAGCGAATACAAGGTGTCTGGCGAATGGCAAATTTAGCTTTTCCGATTTGCTCTTTCGTTAAAACGGTGACAGCGTTCGTGGTTTTTGTAATAGGCGTTCCCAAATCGGCAATTGCTATTCCCATCATCGGGCCACCAAGAACAACCTTTGCAGATTTTCGGGTCACCGATCCGCAAAATTCCAACAAATCCTGTACAGATGTTCCTATTGGAACATAATAATTACCGGGCTTGGCGATTGCCTCTCCCGTAACGCTTACAACCCTGTGAGTTAGAGGCAAATTCGAAACGACCGCCTCCGCAATTGCCGCAGTTGTGGCGACGTTAAGCACTACTACACCGATCATAGGTGGAATACCACCGGGGGGAACATTCTTCTTTAGAATCGCTTTAATGAGCTGCCTTTCTCCACCCTGAGGATATTTCGTTTTCACCGGAACGACTATTATCCCGTCAGCGTCCCCGGAATCTCTCAGCGCTGCGCTCATAATCTCTATTGCCTGCGGTTTATTATCCTCAATACCGATAAAGACCTTCGAACAACCTGATGCTTTTCCGGCAAGTTTTATACCGGCAATAATCTGGCTCGTCCATTCGAGCATAATACGATAATCGCAGGTAATATAAGGCTCGCACTCACAACCATTTATAATCAGGGCATCTTTGGGTATTCGCGGATCCTGCTCTATTTTTACCCTTGTCGGAAAACCCGCCCCACCCATGCCGACAAGTCCGCCCTTGCGCACGGCCTCGCATATCTGCTCGGCAGAGTACTTGCTCACATCGAAATCAGCGGGGACCTGAAAAGACGGCCGCTTCGCCGGACCTTCATCGTCGGTCTCTATGGCTATCGCCAGGCTTCGACCCAACACGGCATGAGATCGCAAAACGATTTCTTTAACTTTTCCATTTATTGGAGAATGAACAGGTGCAGAAACAAATGCATCGGAATCGCCGATTCTCTGACCTGCCTGGACGGCATCCCCCTTTCGAATTAACGGCCGACAGACAGCGCCAATATGCTGGCTAAGCATTACCGCAACCTGCTTGACGGCAGGCCCCGGCTGTATCTGGCTTTCACAAGTCAGGCTCTTGTTCTCCGGAGGGTGTACTCCCCCGCTAAATGTAAATCTACCTCTCGAACTAACGTTCATACTCTTGAAGCTTGAATTATTTATCTAAACCAGGTTATTTGTTTATGACTCTTGTAATTAATACGCATACGAAAGTCGCCGGTAAAGCCAACAGGAAGCTAAGGGCTATCTGTACTTCTTCGACGCTTATTACTCTGGCGAGCACTCTTTCAGAAACTGCCAAAGAAACAATAAAAACAATAAGCGGCAGCAAGAAAGCACGAATAACCTTAAGTGTGACGGATTCGCATGGAGAATCCCCCAACTGCTTATAAAGCCCTTGGCAGTCGTGCTTCTGAATACAATCCTGACAGAACCTTTGTGATGCCATAGTTGTTCGTTACCATAAAGAACAAAGGGGACTTATAATAGATATGCTTAATATTTTCAAACATAACTTCTAATAATTGCGGTTAATATTAAAAAAACAAGATTCTCAATATTAGGAATTACCCTTTGCCTGTGCTTTTAATGATCGTTTTGGCAGTCATCTTCTACGGCGAGGATTGTCCGCGCTTTCGCGGGCCGGTCTGTGACGGCATGTTTTCAGAAACCGGATTGATGAAGAAATGGCACGAGGGCGGACCGAAGCTCGCCTGGTCCGGAAGTGACATATTGAATCCGGACTACAGCACATAAGTGCCGGTCAATCCTTAGCGGCTTTACGCCGTTTACGATACTCTCTTGCAGCCTCGGCCTTACATGTTTTGCACGATCCCGCCAGGCCATCTTTACTCGATGCATTCTTGTGGAACCCGCTCTCCGGTTTCCATTCTTTGCATTTTCGGCATAGCTTCTGCTTTACGCCATCTACAACCCGGTGGTGGTCCTCATATGTTTTACTTCTTCTCGCAGGTTCTCTTTCACTCGGTTTATCGGCAGCCGGAATCCCGTCAGTCTGCTCCTCAATGTCTTGCCCGGCCTGCTCGCTTTCAGGAATTTCGGGCTGCTGTTTTTCGTCGGTCGCAGGTTCCTGAGCAACCTGCTGCTCGTCTTCTTTGCTCCCAGGAACTTCGGGCTGGAGTTGTTCGTTGGCGGCGGGCTCCTCGACAGTGTGCTCCTCAATGTCTTGCTCGGCCTGCTTATTTTCGGCAAGTTCACGCTGGAGTTTTTCGCTGGCAGCCGTCAAATTGGCGACCCGTTGCTCAAGACGTACCTCGATTTGCTTGCGTTTGATGATTTCGTATTGGAGTTGTTTTATTTGCTCATGCAACTTCTCTGACGGTTCCGTTTGCTTTGTCAACTTCTGTTGCTTTGGGTGTCTTTTCTGAACGGCAGCCAATCGGCCTTTTTTCAAATTCTCGATTACATGGTGGCTTTGTTTATGGGTGCCCAAATTCATTCCGATAACAGGTGAGCTTTCCAGGAATTGATTTTCATATACGTTTCGGATCGCTCGTTTTCGCTGCCATTTTATGATCCATAACAGCACAAACAAAGCTATTACGGCTGTCGTTAGTATCTCCCATTCCGCCCATTGGCGTTCGGATAACCATGAAATTGATTGATTAAGTCTGTCCACAAAACTGATTACAATCATCTCTTCTTTTCACCTCTGAATCTCAGGCCAATCGCAGGCGAGACAACAGTATTCTTTTATATTCTGTTATTTGGACGATATATGACACATTATATCATATTTGGCTGTCCCAGAGTCGGTCTTTTTAGTACATTGTCTAATCGACATATACCGCCATGATATTCATATAAAACCGCCGGAATTAAACCTGTTTAATAGCAATTATCCACACCTGTGAGCTGTTTTACCGGTAAAAATACACAAAAATTCGTTACAGACAGAAAAATCGTTACATTTAGCATTCATAATGGCACTTAACAATAGAATTTACCGATTAGTTCTCCATGGAAGGAGGCAGTATAGTGTATTGAGTATGCACTATCGCTCAAGCCCCTGTTTTAACAGTCCCTCTCCTCCATGAAACAGGGGCTTTTT
>CBDVBU010000230.1:0-6357 GCA_965372295.1 uncultured Phycisphaerae bacterium | reverse complement strand
CCTCATCGGATGTATAGCCTGTCAGATGCTCAAAAGCATTGTTGAACCTGGTGATACAGAACTTCGGGTTCCAAACGATAATAGGGGCGTTAGCGTAGTTGACCAGCTTTTCAAGGTAGTCGCGCGTCTCCTGCAACGCCTCCTCTTTCTTCGTAATACGCCTGCTTAACTCAGAAACTACAAAGGCGGTCGCTATAAACATGAAGGCACGAAAATAATCATTAGCAGTGGCCACATCCGGTCCGAGGAAAACGTGACTGAAAGTCAAGAATCCGGATGAAAACAAAGCCACGAGCAATCCTTTTCTCTTCCACCAAACGGCTGCTAAAACAATTGGGATATAAAATATGTGGGTAATAACAGTACCGATTCTAAGTGTCAAACGAAAGTAGCACAGCAAAAGACAAACGCCGGCTAAAAGGATGGCCATTACCCAAATTTTGTATGATTCTGTCTTTCTTTCAGATATTTTCCACATCGATGGACCTTTCAACTATTGCCATCCCTTCGGCAGGCTCAGAACAGGCTCTGAGCGAATCGAAGCATCTCCAGGAAATGGGCAAAAACCGAGATTCTGCGCTGCGCTCCGTTCAGAATTACAAAATGAGCTTTTCGTAGCCCTTCTAAGAAAATAAACGGTTTTCGTATTGTGAGGGTTGAGATTGCACTGCTCTACGAAGCCGCTACGCAGCACGAGCCACAATCGCCTACGGCTCCTTCGCAATGACATAAGATGGCTAAAATTTAACATATTACGCCGTGAACGGTTTCGATTTCCACAACAGCTTTTCTTTATTGTCTCCTTCCGTATAATAGATACTGCCGCTCCCAATGTCCAGAGAAACAGCTTTTCTTTCTGTTCCGCCAAGGACCATAGCTCTCACAGGAATGTGCTTTTCACCCAGCAGCTTCGTAACTGACTCTGTGTTATCTTTACAAATAGTATCATCTTGCTTTTTTAGAACATTTGCTCCGCCCACCAAGCAGACCTCAAGATCGCACTTATTTGCTCCTATCTGGATTATTCTGTTTATCATCTCATCTATCGCATCTGCAGCATACCTTGTTCTCTTGACGTAAGCAAACTTGGGCGCTCGCCCGGGAAGCATTATATGTGCTATGGCGCCGACTTTTTTCCTCGAATCATAAGCCGCTATGACTACACACGAACCTATCGCGCTTGACCTTAACATCACGCCGGCTCTTCCGACTTTGACGCTCCCGGTATTGACGTCAATAATCTTTTCCATTTTCATATTACACCGCCGCTGTCGGAATGAGGCAAGGCATTCTCAAAACACAATCTCCAGTATTCCTGAACCGGTATTCCTTTCCACCAGGCATTTAAGTTTATATTTGCACTGATTTATCGCACCTATCAATTCTTTTGCTTTAGAGCTTGTAATTCAAAATGCTTTGGTATGATGATTCTATACTAACGGCAAGAAAATGTACCGTGATTTCCTTCTACTGTCAACTATTCAAACCTTGTGCGGTATCGGTCCACGGGGCGAATGACTTGAGCAGAATGCATGTATAGAGTCCCATAACGTATGGGCGATATGCTAGTTCTTCATCCCTCCGCTTATACTTGTCTTACTACACACAAGCATTCGCAATTCCGGATTTTATTAGGAAAAGCACCGGCTTCCTTTCGCCGATATTATAATGTGGACTTTATCTGGTAACTTTCCAATAAAGGTTTTTGGAGTTCTCGTGTATGGTTGTTACAAGAAGAAGCAGATTCATGAAACGGCGTAACCAGGATATTGTTTATCGATGGGAGGACAATCCTCTCATCAGTATTTACGATATGGGTTTCAAATGCTCTGACATCCACAATGCAGGGGCGGTTTCTTTCAAAGGCAAGATACTGCTTCTTGTTACTATTGAACATCTTTCTGGAAAGCGATGTATTCACATTGCTCGCCCAGATGCGGACGGGCACTACCGAGTAGAACACGATCCCCTTTTGGGTCCATCCGCTGATCCCAAGTATAAACAGCACGAATCGCACGGTGTACAGGACGCCAGAGTCACATTTCTTGAGGGAAAATACTACATCATGTATAACTCGCTTGGCAACCATGGATTCCGCCTGGCTCTTGCAAGCACAGAAGATTTCCACAATGTTGAGCGTATGGGATTGATTTCCGAGCCTGACACCAAGGCTGGTGCGCTGTTCCCTGCAGAGATTAGGGGACGATACGCTCGCCTGGAAAGACCCGGCTGCGGCAGCAGCATATGGATAACCTACAGTGACGACCTTGTATACTGGGGCAGTTCCGAACTCGTTGTTTCTCCACGTGAGGGGTACTGGGACGCAAACCGAATTGGAGTAGGAGCACCGCCTATTGAAATAGACCGAGGTTGGCTTGTTCTATACTATGGCGCGAAGGATACTTCTGCCGGACCAATCTACAGGTTCGGAGCCGTAATACTCGACAAACGAGAGCCGGCGCACGTCATAGGGCGGACGAACATTCCAATTCTATCACCGAGGCGAGACTATGAGAGAATCGGCGATTTGCCAAACGTTGTCTTTCCTACCGGCGCGGTCATCGATAACAATGGCTATCTGGATATCTTCTATGGCGCCTCCGACAGTTGCATTTGCGTGGGAACAACCAAGCTTGAGGAAATCATCGACAATTGCATTGAGAGTAAAGAGGAGTATTAAATGATAAATACTGCGGTTCAAGGACGGGATCTGCTGCATCGATGGGAGGGCAATCCTGTGATTACTGTAGAAGACGTTCCATTTCGCGCCAACGCCGTGTTCAACGGTACACCCGTTGTCACTGAGGACGGAGTTTATCTGCTTCTTAGGATCGAAGGCCAACGCGGCTACTCATTTTTTGCCTTGGCTAGGAGTTCCGATGGTCTACATTTCGCAATTGACGAAACACCTGTAATGCTGCCGGCCAAAGAGGGACGTTTTGCCTTGTATGAAGAAAAGGGAATCGAAGATCCCCGAATAACAATAATAGATGGAGTTTGCTATGTGATGTACACGGCGGTGGGTAATTGCGGCCCGCGTATAGCTCTCGCCAGAACATACGATTATGTCAACTACGAACGTATCGCATTAGTTTCTGAGCCGGGAAACAAAGATGGGATTCTCTTCCCCCGAAAAATCAACGGACGCTATGCTCGCCTGGATAGGCCAATCGGACTGGGCAAAGGAAGCATCTGGATTTCATATTCACCAGACCTTGTGAACTGGGGCGACTCCGAAGTGGTAATTACTCCCCGTGATGGGTATTGGGACGACTTTCGCGTTGGTGCCTCGGTTACACCCATTGAGACCGATGAGGGCTGGCTGGAGATTTATCATGGAGTAAGAATGACGGCCGCGGGGCCTATCTACCGAATCGGAATCGCAGTTCTTGACTTGGACGACCCTTCAAAAGTCATAAGGCGCAGCGACCAGCCAATCCTTTCTCCAAGAGAAGAATACGAGCGTATCGGTGATGTCGGCAACGTCTGTTTCGCATGCGGCGCTGTTGTTTCCGCTAACGACGAAGTAAGAATCTACTACGGAGCGGCAGACACCTCAATCTGTATTGCTACATGCACACTCAGCCGAATCCTACAAGATGGATTTTAGTACTGCCGGTTTTTAGTTATAGGAATCAACAGGCAATTTCTACCGTAGTAAAAAATCCTTGTTCTTTTCTTCGATCCACCACACATTGGTCCACATACCGCAAGGTCGGCAAGCATGAAGCAGCCATGCCACGCGCCGTGGGGGCCTGATAATTAGCGACGGCACGGCTCTGATTGACACTGGCTCTGATAGCGGATATGACGCCGGAACATTGAAACTGAAAAATGATGTTACTGAACTTTACTTTGAGAATGCGATCCGCGTGTCGTAACCGGCGTCCTTTTCTATATCCTCAGTAGCCATGACGGTTCAGATGCGGAACCGGATGAGCCAAACTTTGAAGATCCGCTCCTGTTGGATTCTGGAAAATTCGAAGTTCAAAATTAGGGATAACAGCCAGGATATGATCGAAGATATCCGCCTGGATTGCTTCATAATTAGCCCAGACCTGATCATTGCTGAACACATAAATTTGGATTGGCAGGCCATTGGGCGTTGGTTCCAAATGCCGCACCAGGAAGGTCATCTCCTGGTGAATCTTCGGGTGGTTTCGAAGGTAAGCAACCACATAGGCCCGAAAGGTGCCGATATTAGTCAGGTGCCGGCCATTAACAAGTTCTGACTCATCCACCCCCGCAGCGAGGTTGTATTCTTTGATTTCTTCGGTTTTCCTTTCGATGTACTCGCTGATGTACTTAATCTTCTTAAACTCCTGAAGCATTTCCTCGGTACAAAACTTTACACTGCTCATATCGATGTAAATGGCCCGCTTGATTCGCCGCCCTCCGGATTCGGACATGCCGCGCCAGTTTTTGAAAGAATCTGATATCAGGGCATAGGTTGGAATAGTGGCAATGGTTTTGTCCCAGTTTTGCACCTTTACCGTAGTTAAGGCTACATCGATGACATCTCCATCAGCACCGTACTTGGGCATTTCGATCCAGTCGCCAATGTGAATCATCTTATTTGCCGACAGTTGAATCCCGGCAACAAAACCCAGGATTGAGTCTTTGAAGATCAACATAAAGACTGCCATCATTGCGCCAAAACCGCCGAGTACGATAGTCGGGGACTTCTCCGTAATCATCCCAAGAACGATGATACCGGCAAGTACAAGCAGAATAATCTTAGCTCCCTGCACAAAGCCGCGAATAGGTATCTTCTGGGAAAATTCAAAGGTGCGATAGATATCGACAACCGAATTGAGGAAGGAATCAAATACGAGCAAGCCGACAATCACCATGTAGATTTTGGCAGCGAGTTGTAATGTGGCTATGGCGGCAGAGGATCCCGATAAGACAAATGGCGCCATGCCGTAAATTACCAGCGCAGGTGCAAAATAGGATAACCGATTAAAGACTTTTCGCTCGAGCAGGATATCGTCCCAAATCGTTTTGCTTCGTTCCACAAAGCTCTTGACTACTCGCAGCAACAATCGTTTGGCGATTATGTAGGCTATGCAAGCCACACCGAGCATTGCGACAATGGCCAGCATCCTCACGCCGAAGACTGCCGTTTCTTCTCCCAACCCAAGTCCGATCAGCCAATCCTTGATTACGTCCATGCTATTCCTCCTTTGCCCTTTCCCAGGGCGAGTTAGCCTTTATTAGATTTATAAGTGCAAGCCGCCATTGCGAACCGTGGTGTTGATTATAGCTTACTCTTTCACTGATAACAACATGGCATGCCGGATAAACCTATTCTCCGGTCAGCCATCCGAGTGAAAATTTCTCGAAAATCATACTTTCGTATGGATTGTTTTCGCCGCCTTCATAGAAGCACGCAATTTCACCATTTGGAAGGACAGCCAGGCATGAATATGCGGCAGGGCCATCATGCAATATTCTGCTGACCGGCCACGTTCCACCATCGTCATAGCTCAATCTTACGGTCATCCTGATACGACTTTTTTTGTCGGCCGGGTTGGAGAAGAGCACCAAGCTGTTGTTGCGATTCTTGCCGTGATTGTATGTTATCATGCTTGCCTGACAGACCGGCCCGATGAGAGTCGGATCGTGCGTGATTTCGGACCAGCTCTCACCTCCATCTTTGCTGATCGATACAGCACGGCATTGCTTTGAGTTGTAGCTCCGCATGTTCATCATCAACGAACCATCTGACAATTCCACAACCTGGCTTTCGTTACAGCCGGGTGTAATCGGCTCGCTTATTTGCCATGTCCGACCATGATCGTCGCTATAAACAACGTGTGAGCCATAGCCGTATTTGTTGTTTTTTTTGAAAACACCGTCTCGTGTTTCAGTGTAGCTGTGATTGGCAGGGACAACCAATCGGCCGGCGTATTTACCCCGCTTAATCTGGATGCCAATTCCGGGACCGGTGGCGTACCATCTCCAGTCATCCAAACGAGCACTATCTGAAATGCAAACGGGTTTCGACCAACTCTTTCCATCATCGTCGGAGTAGCAGATGTATGGATGGCGAACATCCTTGCTTTTAAAGGCGATGATTTGGGATTCGGTATCTGTACCGAGATTCCATGTACTGAGCAGATAGATTCTGCCCGTGCTCTGATCCACCACAGGACAGGGATTGCCGCAAGTATTGCTACCATCAGACCAGACAACCTGGGGCTTACTCCAGATTGTGCCGCCGTCTTCTGATCTTCTGACGAGCATATCGATATCTCCGCTATCTCCTCCTGTGCGGCCCTCACAAAAGGCCAGTAAAGTACCTTGTTTCGTTACTATAAGTGACGGTATGCGATACCTGTTATAGCCCGGCAT
>CBDVBU010000229.1:0-6376 GCA_965372295.1 uncultured Phycisphaerae bacterium | reverse complement strand
GGAGGTGGCGGAGGCGGCGGCAGTGGTCCTCCCTACAACGTGCCTCATGAACGACTTGAATCGGGAGAACAAATAAAGCAAGTAGTTGAATCGGCAAAATATTATGTTTCGAACAACCTGTACTGGATTATACCGGCAACTGTGACGGTCGTTGTTTTAATCGTTCTCATTGGCCTTTTGGTGGCCTGGCTCAACAGCAGGGGCAAGTTCATGTTTCTTCACTGTGTGGCGACAAATAAAGCGGAAGTTGCAGTCCCGTGGCATAAATTCAGACAGCAAGGCAACAGCCTGTTCCTGTTTCGAATTGTGCTGGGGATAATCAGCTTCGTTGTTGTGGTCGTGCCTGTCATCGGCATTGTCGCGCTGGTAATTATGATGGTATCCGGATCGGCACCTGGCATAGTTTCTATTCCCGGGATTATAATTTTGGGCTTGATTATATTTACTCTTTCAATATTGCTGTTTATGGTAAAGAAATTTACTTTTGATTTTGTCGTGCCGATTATGTCTTTGCGAATGGCGAGTTGTACTGCCGGCTGGCGAGAATTCATGGCCATTCTGTCGGCGAACAAGCTTCGTTTTACCCTCTATCTGCTTTTTCAAATTGTGATAAAAATAGTAATAGGGGCAATAATCGGCATTGGCTTTTGCATAGGCATTTGCCTCTGCTGTGCGAGTTGCCTGCTGTTAGTACCGTATATCGGTACTGTGATACTATTGCCTGTGTTGGTTTTCACGCGGGCTTATTCTCTCTACTATATACAGCAGTTCGGCCCGGAATTCGATGTATTCCGAACTGAAATAGAAGCTGTCGAATCTGTTTAACAATCCTTGAATGACGAGTATGGATATCCCCCCGGCATTGACTTTGCCGGGGGGGCTTACATCAGTGGACATTTACTGTACGGTTCTTGTCCAATCCTCTTGTCTAACGCCGTGGTATGTCCTCACGACATATTCAAATTTCTTGGCCGATCTCGGCTGCAATTCAAGCGTGAATTTAACCGTATCCATGTCAACCTTCTCGAACGCACCGAAGTCGCCGCTATTGTCGATGTCCCAGTATTGCGTATTGAAGTTGCGTTTTATCTCGACCTTGACGTTAATGTCACGGGTATTCCTGACTTCTATCTTGAACGTGCGAATCTCATCCCAGCCGGAAACGTTGCCGCGACGATCGAACCTGTATTTTTCCGTTTTGAAATCCATTAACTTCGGCTCGATGACAAGATTGGCAACCGGTCCAAGATTCAGCTCCACTTCCTCATCAACGGGGATATACTTAAACGAAGACTGGCCCGTGTATGATAAATGTCCATTATCACCTGCACCTCGATAGACTTTCAACATTCCGCCGGGGATGGGTGTTTCACCGAGCTTGTGCTCCTTATCGTTCTTAAAGCTGAGGAACCGCACGACGCTCGGTCCGTATCTTTCCTCTTCATATTTATAGAGATTGACAACAGGCACCTGGTCCACGTCGAAACTGAGCAGTCTTTTGGACCAGCCGGTAGGAATCGTCTCTGTTCCCTCAATCGTGTACAGGAAATATTCGCTGAGACCTTCCTTTTTGACTCCTTTGGGCTTCTTGGTCATCGGCGCCGATAGATCAGCGTACGTCACTGTCTGACCCAGCATTCTTTTGGCCTCTTTCTCCACTCCTGCTTCTAATTTATCTATTGGGCCGATTTGACCCGGGCGGCCGTATGGATATTGCCGGCGGGCAAGCTCGGCAATCTCATCGAGAATATGGACCTTGCCGACGATCAGGCGCGTCTGGGCATTTTTGTAATCTTCGCCGCTGTTGTTCGTGACGCGTACATAACCCTTCAGACGCATAGTTTTTTCATCTTCGGTCAATGTCCCCATATAAAACGCCCGCCAGGACAGACCGCTGGTAAGATACGAAATCTCAACCGGCACTTTTCCGGCCACACTGCTCTCAACGTTCCACAGGCCGAGGTTCCTGACTCTCGGTGGATAAACCAGCTCGGCTATGTCAATTTTGTCGGCGTTGGCTTTCGGCAGCATCTCCAGGCTGGTCGGATCGATAAGCGTATTGGCCCATGAGAATTGCAGCTTGTTTCCCCCGTTTTTCAGCGTTAGCGATCTGCTTTCGCGCACTAATGTCATATCCGCTGAGTTATAAATCGTAAGCTGCACCGTATCCCGTGAGGGCAATGTAACCAAATCGATTTTTGCATGGGTAGTGCCGGCCACAGTTGCTATTATCAGCAGCAGAATTGTAATACGTTTCATTTTATGGTTTCCTTAATTTTGTCTTCTGTCATCTGCCTTCCGTCGTCTGTTTGTTTAAGGGCGCCAATTTTCTTCTCTGACGCCGTGGTATGTCCTCAGGACATATTCGAATTTCTTAGCCGATCTTTGCTGCAAGTCGAGCGTGAACTTAACCGTATTTAAATCAACCTTCTCGAACGCACCGAAGTCGCCGCTATTGTCGATGTCCCAGTACTGCGTGTTGAAGTTGCGTTTTATCTCGACCTTAACGTTAATGTCACGGGTATTCCTGACTTCTATCTTAAATGTGCGAATCTCATCCCAGCCTGAGACATTGTTTCGGCGGTCGAATCTGTAGTTTTCTGTCTTGAAATCCATTAGCTTCGGCTCGACCACGAGATTGGCGACCGGCCCAAGGTTAAGCTCAACATCCTCATCAACGGGAATGTACTTAAACGAAGACTGGCCTGTGTAAGATAGATGCCCCTGATCGCCCACGCCTCGATAGACCTTCAACATTCCGCCGGGGATGGGCGTTTCTCCAAGTTTGTGCTCCTGATCGTTTTTGAAATTGAGAAACCGGACGACGCTCGGTCCATATCTTTCCGCTTCGTATTTATACAGATTTATGACCGGCACCTGATCGACATTAAAACTGAGCAGCCGTTTAGACCAGCCGGTAGGTATCGTCTCGGTTCCCTCAATCGTATAGAGGAAATATTCGCTGAGACCTTCTTTTTTGACCTCTTTTATACGACTTGGCATGGCGGCAAGTTTCTCCATCATTACTATACCCCTGCTCCTGGATTCTTCCATCGGAGTCGACAGAGTCGGGGGCATGATTGCCTCCCCCGGACGGCCGTAGGGATATTGTCGCCTCGCAAGCTCAGCGATCTGGTCGAGGATATGGACCTTGCCGACAATTAAGCGGGTTTGGGCATTTTCGTAATCCTCGCCGCTGTTGTTGGTGACGACCACATAGCCTTTAAGTCGCATCGTCTTTTCATTCTCGGTGAGTGTGCCCATATAGAATGCTCGCCATGACAGGCCGCTGGTCAGATACGTAATCTCCACCGGCACTTTGCCGCTCACGCTGCTCTCGATATTCCATAAACCAAGATTCCTGACTCGGGGCGGATAGGTCAGATCGGCGATGTCAATCTTGTCTGCATTGGTCTTAGGCAGCATCTCCAGGCTGGTCGGATCAATCAGCGTATTGGCCCAGGAGAATTGGAGCTTGTTTGCCCCGTCTTTGAGCGTTAGCGCTCTGCTTTCGCGCACTAATGTCATATCCGCCGAGTTGTAAATCGTAAGCTGTACCGTATCCCGCGAAGGCAATGTCACCAAATCGATTTTCGCCCGGCCGATGCCGGTCATCGCCATTAGTATTAGTAACACTATTGCTATACGTTTCATTTTAATGCTCCTTGACAATAAAGGATTGAATCTCATTATCTTCTTGTCGGCGTTGGCAACTGAGGCTCTCTTCCCGGCCTTAGATGCCGGCGATGATAGGTCATCTTTAACTCTTTTACAGCCGGACCGGCCTCGGTGCGAGCGGGCAGTTGAATCTCGAACTCGAGCGTATTGGCATCTTTTTTCTCGTATTTCATATTGCAGCTTTTCATGTCCCACTGACCCGGGATATGCTGGATCATCGTCAGGACGGCGACGCTGTCTTTGAAGTTCTCTATCTTGGCGGTGATTTGCTCGTTGGTATCATAAAGAACAACATCGCCTCTATTATTCTTATGTGTAACAACACGGGTGTCCTGCATTTTCCGCTGGGTCACGACGATGTCACGGCTGTCGCCGATATACAACTCCATCTTCTCGCCGACCGGCACCAATCCTGTCACATCCTCACCCAGAAAGATAGTGCTCTCGTGTCCATCGTCTTGGAAGAGCCGTGCCTTGCCGCCCCACATCGCAAACTCACCTAAATTGCTTTTGGCTTCATTGACTATGCGGTAACTTACCGGGATGCCCACGTTTTGATTCTCCAGCTTCTCCGGGTCCCACGGCAGCAAGGCGGCATCGAATTTCCAGACCTTCGTAATCGGCACCTTCGGAGATTTTAGAAACAGCATCTGCTTGGTTTCTTCATGAGCGATACCCTGCTCGAATGCTTCGCCGTAATCAAGCAGCACGCGGGCCTTGTCGAAATCTTCGCCGGAGAAGTTCCTCAGCACCAGGTAGCTCTTCAAGTCCACATAAGTCTCGGCCTTGTCGGCTATCGCCTTGTAAGTAATCAACCTGTCGATATTGCTCAGAAGGTAGCTGATTCGTACCGTCTCGGCGTAGTCGCTGTCGCTGCTGATATCCCAGACAAGAGCAGCTTCATTGGGTGGATAACTGACACTAAGAAGAGTCACCTTGTCCGTATGATCAAGTGCTCTAAGCCGAATCGAGTCGGCGTCGATGAAGACGCCCTTCCACGAGAAATCAACCTTGTTAAGCCCTTTCTGCAGCGTCAGCACGCGTTCTTCCTCAATCAACGTAGCCCGGGGATTATCCAGGCGAATCACCGTGGCAGCCCGCTCAGGCAGTGCTACGAGCTTGATTCTGCCGTGAGAGATTGTACTGCAAACAAGCAGCAGCACGATTGCCGTTAGTTTGTTTCTTTTGTCGTTCATAATTGAAGTCTCCTAAATTTTGTTTATATGTTTTTGTTTTATTGTCTCATCGATTCTTCTCTCGTACCGTGATATGTTCTGACCATATATTCAAAAGCCTGCTTACTACGAGGCTCAAGCTCCAGCACATAACGAGCATGCGTTGCATCGTGTTTTTCGTATGGGATATCGACTCGCAGCGTCCAGTACGTCGTGTTAAAGCCGCGGGTGATTTCAATCTTAACCGGCAACGTTCGCGTGTTTGTCATTTCTATTTCCCATGTGCGAATCTCATCCCAACCGGAGATGTTGCCGCGGCGGTCGAAGCGGTAGTTTTCCGTCCTGAAATCCATCAGCTTCGGCTCAATCTCAACCAACCTTGCCGGCCCGAGATTCAGTTCGACCTTTTCATCCACCGGAATGTACTTGATATTCGTTTCGCCGACGTAAGACAGATATCCCTGTTCATCGGCATGGCTGTATATCTTGACGTTTCCATTGGGAATCGGGGTCTGGCCCAGATTGTGCTTTTCATCGTTTGCGAACTTAACGAATCTGATTGACTGACCGCCCCAGCGCTCTTCGTCATATTTATACAAACTCTCGACGGCAATATCTTCAACTTCAAACGAAAGCATTCTTTTGCCCCATTCGTTCGGGATGGTTTCGGTTCCCTCAATCGTATAAAGAAAATATTCGCTCAAACCTTCTTTCTTGATGTCCTTACGTTTCAAAGCCTCAGAATCGTCAAGACGCAGTCCAAGGCTCTGCGTCGCGAATCCCCACTTTTCGTTAAGCATACTATGCTCAGTCACAGTTTCCCCGGTCTTAAATCTCATTCCCGGCATGTCATACGGATATTGGCGTCTTGCTAATTGAGCGATTTCGTCAAGTATATGGACCTGACCGACGATCAACCGGGTCTGGGCGTTGTCGTAATCTTCGCCGGAGTTGTTGCCGACACGAACGTAGCCTTGCATTTTCATCGTCTTTTCATCCTGCGCAAGCGTGCCCATATAAAATGCCCGCCAGGACAAGCCGCTCGTGAAATATGTTATCTCGAACGGTACCTGGCCGCTGACCTCCGAACGAATGAGCCAGCGGCCAAGCTCCCGCAGCCTCGCTGGAAAAACTAACTGCTGTATGTCGATTTTACCCGCCTGCTTCAATGGCTCTAAACTCAGCGAGGTCGGGTCGATCAGCGTATTGGCCCACATAAATTGCAGCCAGTTCCAGCCTTTTTTGAGTGTCAGGTTCCGCCGTTCCCGCACCAGCGTCAAATCCGCCGAGTTATAAATCGTAAGCTGCACCTTGTCCCGTCTTGGCAGTGTCACTAATTCGATAGCGCTTGCCGGCGCAAAAGGCGGCTGCTCGGATATTGGCTCCGATATGTATGTTCCTGCTGCAATATCTATTTTTGCATCTGTGTCCTGCGCCAACGTTCTCACCGGTGAATCTGCTTGTGCTTCGCCTTTGGTTTCTGATTCTTTGCTTGCAGTCCTGCCCTCCGACTTTGGCTCTCT
>CBDVBU010000228.1:0-6381 GCA_965372295.1 uncultured Phycisphaerae bacterium | reverse complement strand
ATTGCAGTTCTTGCCCTTATCGGCCTTGGAAAATTAAGCAAACCTCTCGAACGCTATGTGAAAAAGAGCAAATCCCAAAGCACTCACGACGAGTTGGATTAAATAAGACGCTCTAACAAAACCTCTCTCATGTCACCCTGAGCGTAGCGAAGGGTCTCCATTAGGCCCCAGGAACGAGATTCTTCGTTTCGCTCAGAATGACAAACGTACGACAAGTAGTTTTGTTAGAGTGCCAAAAAAAAGCAAAGCCTTGCGCACTTGAATTTTAGATTGTAGTGGAGATATTACCTTTGCATCCTCGATTTGGCGGGAGGATTTGCGCTTGGCGCTTTTGGGGGATGCCGATAGAATCTGTGCATGTTCTGTTATAGAAGGTTTACTTTTATGACCTCGACTGGAAACAACTATTAAAGAGAATAATATAGCCGAGTATTTTGGAGGTAATGAAGATGCAATTTCTGAAAAGAAGATATACCCACTCATATCCCAAGCAAGGCAAGTCTCGATGGGCTAATGGGAAATATCGTTGGGTAAAATGGATTTTTCCGCTTGCGGGTCTGATTTCGCTAATCTGGTTTCTGATTCGCGTTATCCCCAAGCCGTCGCGGGCCTTCTATCCGTGTCAGCAGGTCGCTTTTCCGCTGGCATCGGGATTTGTCACTTGGCTGTTGGGTTTTGGAGCTTCTGCGTTGGCCTTTAAAAAGGCTAAACTCAACTTCGCGCGCCGGCGGTATATCGTAGGTCTGGCATGCGCAGTGTTGAGTGTCACGGCAGTGTGGATTTCGATGACTGTGACGGCCGAGAAGTCGGTTCTTGCTGAACCGCAGCCTGTGAATGAGCCGATGGGAACTGCCAAAGGCATTAATCCCGGCCGTGTTGTCTGGGTTCACGATCCGGATGCGACGGACTGGGAAGGACCCGGCGATGGGCACCCGTGGCAGGCGGAACATACGGACCCCGAGCGAGTCCGTGAGATGGTCTCCCGGGCGGTCCGCGAGCTGACCGGGGCTGCCGGTGACACCGAGGCGTGGGACAAGTTGTTCCGGCATTTCAACAAAGCACGCGGCAAAAGCAACGTCGGCTATAAGCCGGGCGAAAAAATCGTTATCAAAGTTAATTTCGTCGGCTTCATTTTCACGCATGGCGGTGTGAATCCGGAAAACTACGATCTGGAAAGCAAGAGAGACTATATGAATACGTCGCCGCAAATGCTTGTCGCCCTACTGCGGCAGCTCGTTGAGAAAGTCGGCGTTAAGCAATCCGATATCGCGATCTGCGACAGCCTGGCGTATATTGCCAACGAGTACTTCGATATCTTTCAGAAGGAATTTCCGGGCGTGCGGTGCCTGGACTACGGCGGCAAGTTCGGCCGAATCAAAATGAAGCGGTCTTCGGTTCCGCTGTACTGGAGCTGCAATCCGCAAGGAGCAAAACAGGACTACGTTCCCGCTTCCTTTGTCGAGGCCGAATACCTGATCAACTTCGCTAACCTCAAAGCACACTCAGGAACGGGCGTTACGCTCACTGCAAAAAATCATTACGGCTCGCTGATCAGATGGCCGGCCGAGAAAGGCTACTTCGATATGCATAAAGATGCCTTTTCCAAGCGGATCGGAATATACAGGAACATGGTTGACCTTATAGGCCATTCGCACTTGGGCGGCAAAACCGTGCTGTACCTGGTTGATGGGCTGTACTGTGGAATCCATCCCGTGGACATGAACAAAGGGCCCAGAAGATGGAAATCGCATCCATTCAATGGAGACTGGACTTCGAGCCTCCTGGCTTCGCAGGATCCGGTGGCAATCGATTCGGTCGGCTTCGATTTTCTCCACGCCGAGTACGAAGACCATCCTCGCAAATCCGGTATAGACGATTTTTTGCACGAGGCGGCGCTGGCGGATAATCCCGCTTCGGGGACATTCTATGATCCGGACCATCCCGGCAACGTCAAGAGATTGGCAAGTCTCGGCGTGCACGAGCATTGGAACAATCCGAAAGACAAAAAATATTCCCGCAATATGGGCGCCGGCAAGGGCATCGAGCTTGTAGCGGTGAAATTGACAGATGATGATATAGCAGGCATCATCGCGCCGGGGGCTAAAGTAGAAAAACTCGCCGACGGTTTTAAGTTTACCGAAGGCCCGGCGGTCGATGCCGAGGGAAACGTTTTTTTTACCGATCAGCCAAATAATAAAATCCACAAGTGGTCTATCGACGGCAAGCTTTCGACGTGGCACGATAGTCCGGGCAGGGCCAACGGCCTGTACTTCGACAAACGCGGCAACCTGCTGGCCTGTGCGGACATGGATAACGAACTGTGGTCGATCGATACCAAAGGCAAAGTGACCGTACTGGTCAAAGACTACAAGGGCAAAGTGCTAAATGGCCCGAACGATCTTTGGGAGGACCTTAAAGGCGGCATCTACTTCACCGATCCACTCTACAAACGGCCCTACTGGACCCGCGACCCGGCGATGCAGCAGGACGGCCAGCACGTGTACTACCTAACCCCCGGCCGGCGGAAACTTCTCCGGGTGACTAACGACTTGGTCCAGCCCAACGGTATTATCGGCACGCCCGACGGCAAGCTGCTTTATGTCGCGGATATCGGCGACCGAAAGACGTATGTTTATAACATCGAGGCTGGCGGCGCGTTGTCGGGCAAAAAGCTGTTTTGCTCGATAGGCTCGGACGGCATGACTATCGACAACGAGGGCAACATTTACTTAACAGGCCGGGGCGTTACGGTCTTCAATCCGGCCGGCGAGAAAATCGAGCATATCCCAATCGAAGCCGGCTGGACGGCAAACGTGTGTTTCGGCAGCAGAGACAGGCATACGCTATTTGTCACCGCTCAAACATCGTTCTACTCAATTCGAATGCGAGTTAAAGGCATATAGCAAACGTGTTGGAGGTCTGAAAAACGAAAGGAGGTATAAATCAACGTGAAATGGTGTGCTTTCGTAGCAGTGTTGTTGGTAGCGGCTGTCTGTCTAATGGATTCGACCGTGGCTTGGGCCGAGTTCCGTGCCGCCGTTGCCGTGCGCAACGTGACCCCGGATCCGCTTTTAGCCGTTTCGGGTGGCGTTGGATCTTCCAAGGCTGCCAATAAGAAAAACGGAGAATTGACAGTCCGCGCCCGGTGGGCACCACTAATGACAAGAGTTCGTAATCGCAGATCGCAAAAAATCACCATACGGAGTTTGCGGGACCAAAAATGATGAATAAGTTACTTGCACTATGTATTCACAGGAGCAGAACTATGGTAAAGCAATCTTTTCGCGTAGTTTGTTTGACAGTAATCGTAGGTCTTGTGACTTTGGCGAATGCTGGTTGTGCAGATTGGTCGAAGGGTCAGTCGGGCCAAGAGGCGAAATTACTCGATGTTGTAAACAAACTGAAGGCTATAAGAGTGATAAGCATTCAAGATTGTGATAAAATTAATGCCATAGACCAGGAAGGCATGCGTGGAGTTTGGGGTAATTCACCTGTGAATGAGTATGATCGGAACTATGCAAAAAGATTGAAGGAATATCTCGGCGTAGATCTAATCATTGTGAGGTCCAAGGAACTGCTTGGAGAAATGGGGAAAGTTGGGCAGAAAGAATCAAAAGAGCTTGCCGAGCTGTGGGTAAATGAAGCCACAGAGGTAAAAAGTGTCACAAGAAAAGATATCATAAGGGCGGCTACGCTTTGTTTAGCATTCAAGGCATTAATCAAGAAACACGATGCCGCTGCAATAACATACGAAAGCGCGACGCTTACTCTTTCGGAGCAGAAAGTAAAGGCCTGGACCCCACTTGCAATACTGGAATTGAGCAAAGAACACATACCTTGCTGTTGCCAAAGTCATGTAGATTGCTTAGTCACTCAGACGATTGGCACTTACATGACCGATGGCTCGGCAGGTTTTGTAGGTGACGTGTTGAATGACTGGGCCTTCAATCCGACAGGTGCTCGTCCAAAAAACGTCGTTGTTATTGGCCATTGTGGTGCTCCAATCACTACCCATGGGGATGATAGAATTCCTTATCTGATAAGAGACCACATTCATAGTAATAAGAAATGGTTCGGCCCAGAGGATATTCCAACTGCGACGACAGTACAGTGGCCAACAGGCCAAGCCGCCTCAATTATCAAGTTTGATGTATATAGGAAGAAGGTATCGATCTTCACCGGCACAGTCCTCGACGGCAATTCTCTCTATAAAGATTTTGCGAACTGCATCTGTAGAAATAAGATAGTTATTAGAATTGACAATCCCGAACATTGTTATATGTTGCCCTCAGACCCGAAAGAGGGAGCATTTAGGAACTGGTGGGGCAGTTGGGGATGTCATCAAGTAGTATTTTATGGTGACCATAAACAAAAGATTACAGATTTCGCCGCTCTGACTAGATTCGAGGTCGTCGAATAAGGCAGATAATAAAAAAACCAAGAAAGGAGAAATACCTATGGTAAGGCAATGTGTCCGTATAGTTTGCTTGTTCGCAATTGCAAGTCTCGCAATTCCGGCAAATGCTGGCGCTGCAGATTTGACGAAGACTGAAAAGGCCAAGGTGTATACAGTGTTCTTTTCGCTCCCTGCAGACGTGTCAGGTGAAATTATGAGTGCACTTCAGAGCAAGTGTGAGGGGGTTGAGTTTGTTGGAAAAGAAACAATAAGTTATGACGAAATAGATGCATCAACAAATCCCGAAACTGAAATAGATGATAAAAAAAACAATCTGGTTCTTCAAAATATAGAATTTTCAAAAAAGGATTTGGACGGATTGATTCTATTTTTCGGCGGTTTTTCAGACAAAATGTATATGCTAACTGGATTGCCTACAATAATTGTAGATTGCAGTCCTTCCAACCCGCAAGTTGGATTTAAAAATGCCATATCTCTTGGAGAAAAATATGGGACAAGATTTATTACAGCTACTCACAGTACCGCAGGGTTTTCGAACGATGCTTCTCAATTCGTGCCTGGTGATATTCCAACCCCCTTGGCCAGTGACATACTGGCGGAAAAAATTAAGTTATTTAATGTTATAAAAAGGGTGAAGAATACAAAACTATTAACCATCCAAGATTATGATAGAATCGACCCGATAGGCCTAAAAGGCTGGGGTGCGGTGAATGCCCCATTAGATGATTATGATAAAATTTATCCTCACAAATTAAAGGAATCTTTAGGCGTAGAGATTGTAATCGCCAGGTCTAAGGAACTAATCCAGGAAATTGAAAAGGTCGAAAGAAAAAAAGCGGAAAACATTGCCGATATGTGGATAAGTGAAGCTAAAGCAGTAATTGGTGTCACACGAGAAGATGTAATACTCACAGCCGAGTTGTACATAGCTTATAAGGAATTAATGAAAAAGTATGATGCCGATGCGATAACACCGAGTAGCTGGGCCCTTATTCCGGACGGGGTAATAAAGGCCATGCCTCCCTTAGCGGAAATGGAGTTGGCTAAAGAACTCATACCTGTCTGCTGCGAGAGTCTTATAAACTCATTAGTTACTCAAATGATTGTAACTTATATGACAGGCAGGCCGGGTTTTGTGGGGGATATGTTGGGGGGCTTTCCGCCGCCGGTGACGGCGAGTGAGATTCCCAAAAACATGATGGTTATTGGTCATTGTTATGGCCCAATTAATCCTCACGGCAATGACAGAGTCCCTTATACGATAAGAAACCACGCATATTATGAATTAGGCTGGGACACAACAGATCCAAGAAGGGCGTGGAGAAGAGATGCACAAGTCCGAGCAAACAAACATCTCAAAAAGGAACACATCACTCTTGTCGCTATATGTGTAGAATGGCCGATAGATGAAGTTGTCTCCATGGTTAAGGTTAATGTATACGATAAAAAAATAGAGGTCTATACCGGCAGAACTGTTGATGGCAACTATCTCTATAAAGACTTCAATAACAGAATTTGTAGAACGAAGTTGGCTTTTGATCTTGACAAACCATTTAGACGCCTCAGGCGTGATAGATGGGGATGTCATCGAGTAGTTTTTTATGGCGACTACAAACAAAAGATTACGGACTTGGCCGCTTTGATCGGATTTGAGGTTATAGACTGAGAAGTGCAAAATAATTGTAAAAGATTAGTATATATTCACAGGAGATGTAAATGAACAGCAAATGGTACCGTCTTCTGTTATTGTTCTTGATCGGGGCATCGTGCGCCCTTGGGTCTGTACCCATTACCATAGAGCTGATTGATAGCAGAAAGATATGGGACCAAGCCCCGCATAATGCGTTCACCGATCTTCTGCGATGGCACGATGCGTTTTATTGTGTATTTCGCGAAGGTAGAGGGCACGTTTCGACCGATGGTAGGATTCGAATCCTCGAATCGAAGGATGTGGACACCTGGAC
>CBDVBU010000227.1:0-6389 GCA_965372295.1 uncultured Phycisphaerae bacterium | reverse complement strand
TTTATATTAGACGTACAAACAGGCGGATATGTTACAAAAATTTGCAGAAATAAATTAAAACGCTCAAAAACAGCCTTTTTTTGTAAGAAATATTTGTACTTTTTTAAGAATTTATAAAAAAAATTTTATTGCCCGACTTTTCTCGTTATCGGGTTTAAGCCGGGAAGTTCGCTGGGTATGGGTGAAAATGTTAAAGATGTTAAGCTGGAGTTTTGGGTGATGGAAAAAGAGTAAGAAGTCTCAGGTTGACAGGTATCTTTACCTGGGTTGAACCGGTTTATGCCGCCGTCCCAAGTGACATTAAAAAATGCTCAAGACTAATAGTTAAATCTACCGATGGACGATATTAGACAAAAAGAAAAAATATACCAGACTGGCCTTGCCCCTGTGAATAAGAAGGCGAGTATTTCAAAATTTAAATACATAAAATTGAATTAAAGGAATCAACTCGTTCTTACTGGCACAGGGGCTTTTTTCTATCTGTTATTCTCGCCGTTACCGTATCCGTTTATACGAACTGTTCGACCGTTGTTATCGACGACTTATGTGTAATACACAGAGTTTCCGCGACGGCAGTTTGAAATTGACGCGTGTCCTTCGGCTTTCGGCTACGAATTCATAAGTCCCGGCCAACTTCTGTCCCCCGTCTTCTACGGTTGTGATAGTAAGTTTATACTGACTCGGGTCGAGTAAATAAAACTCGGCCGACATCGAGCGTTCCCGTTCACCGAATCCGAACAGCTCGGCACGAAACTCGCCGGCCGTCGATTCAGTGACAAGCACGGCTATGTCACGAGGAGGCGTCAGCCAGCGAACCGCGTTGAGCGGAAAATATAATGCGTCACCCGGGTCCCCCGTAACCATCGAGTAAAGCAGGGACGGATCAGGGCTACGAATTGCCGCAACAGGCTCTCCGAGAATTCCATTGCCTGTGAACAGACTGGGGAAGCGCAAAACGCGGTCCGTGTATCGAACTTCGCTCGTGTAGCCTTCGAAGTTTATCCGGAGTGCCTCGGCGTTTTCCTGCAGCGCAGATAAGAGAGGGCCACGATCACCGCGCAGACGAAAACGCATATATGGTGACATCTCTTTGGCGAGAAGCTCGTCGAACTCGGTGTCGCCCGTCAGAAACCTGTATTTAGTGATAACGCTCGCCAGGCTGCCCAGTCTCGCTGCGCACCAGGCTTCGGTGCCGGCGACCGGCTCGTTCTTTGGCGGCGCGCTTAGATACTTCAGGCGGATGTCGGCCATCGAGCGGATTGGTTCGAGATATTTCGCCTGCCCCGTCATGTGATGAGTCAGCAGCAAAGTATGCGTCATCAGGCTCATTGCGCTTGGATAGAGATACAGCGTGTATTCGCCGTGGTTCCTGGGGTCCCACCAGTCCGGTCCGACGCCGCCGATGTCACCATCCGGCCAGTGGATTGCCGTGGGGATAATTCCTGCGGGCTTGCCCCGTTCGCATCGGGCGGCGGCATCTACCCACGTATCCATCCAGGCGGCGAAGAGCCTTCTCAGACGCTCGTCACCGGTCCGCTGCCAGTAGAGCAACGCCGGTTGAACCACCCGCGGGTGATATACCGTGTCACAGGCGCGCTGCGGGCTGGTGTCGATTTTGTCCGCAGTGAAGTATGTGCTCTTGAACTGCAGGAAGCCGCGCTTGTTTCGTGCGGTCCAGAGCTTCTCGGTGAAATCTGCAATATCAAGCGAATATTTACGCCAGAGATCGTTTTCCGGGTCGAGATGCATCATCGGCGTTATAGCATCGGCAGAATCCTCAGCGGTATGTTCGACGTCCGACATGCGGGTCGTGTAACCGGATTTCATGTGCGGCTGATTCATCAGGGCTTTGGAAAAGCGAGCCTGTGTGCCGGTAATCTTCGGGCTGTCGAATCCGATGAGAACCGGCACCCACCATCGCCACATTTCGCAGTCGTCGCCCCAACCTCCGCCGTACTGGCCGTCTTCCTGCATACGGTTGTCGATCCACCACTCGATGATATCGGCCAGGCGTTCTAGACCTTCACGCTGATAAACCGCCCATGTTGGCGCACCGGGTATCGTTTCATAGTGCTTGTAAGGCCCGGTGGGATGGCCGAGATACATCCGGGCGATTTTGTTCTCCGGGAAAGCCTCGGCGTATTTCTCGAAGAATCCGCGCGCTATGGCAAAAAATTCGCGGCGACGTTCCGGAATGCTCCAGATGCCGCCGGACTCCATCGTGTACCAGATAACCATTCTGCCGCGATACAACCACGTTAGAGGATAGAGTGAGGAACTCTCGGCAATCTTAAAATCAAAGTCCTTGTTACGTCTTACCTCCCCGCCAAAGTAGTCCAGCCGTTTTTCGTTCAGCCAGCGTTCGATTTGCATGATTAGTTTATCAAGGTCGCCCTCGAGGGAAGCATCCAGGCCCGGCTGTTTCCTGAGTTGTTTTAGATAATCCAAACGTGTTTCGTCGCTGTTTGCATTGCCTGCACGTTGAATAAGGGCATGAATCGAGTCATTATTCGCCTGAGCCTGTGCCGTGAAAAGCAGACAAGCTAATCCCGCTGCGAGCAACACAATAGCTGCCGGCCATGAGACTCTGTTTTGCTCGTTGTTGCTGGTTAGCGTCATTTTGTCCCTTACGAAATTGTCTATCGAGTCTGCTGCTATATATACCTCTACTGCTCGATTGTCAATACGCGTCTGAGTATGTCAATTGATATTCACTTGTTGTTACCGACTTATTTGTTATACTTTGCGATTATAAGTACTGGCTTTGCATCGTTAGAACAAGATCAAGGAGATTTCGCTATGAGCAATCCTGTGAATCGCCGGGATTTTCTGAGTATGATGGCAGGTGGAGCGGCGTTATTCATTCTGGGTCCGGCAATTTCTCTCGCTCAGAACCATCAGAGCAGCCGTCGTAAATTGAATGTCCTTTTTATCGCGGTGGACGACCTTCGCCCCCAGTTGGGCTGCTACGGTCAGCAGCAGATTATCTCGCCGAACATCGACCGTTTGGCTGCCCGAGGTCTTCTCTTTGAGCGGACGTATTGCCAGCAGGCTGTCTGTGGTCCTTCGCGCGCCAGCCTCTTGAGCGGCTGTAGGCCGGATACCACGAAAATCTACGGCCTGAGCACTCCTCTCCGAAAGGCCATGCCCAACGTCCTGACTCTGCCCGAACACTTCAAAAACAACGGCTACGAAACGGTCTCCATCGGTAAGGTTTACCATCATCCTAAAGACGATCTACAGGGCTGGAGCACGACTCCGTTTCAAGCGACCGGTCCCTGGCTGGGTTGGCGGGGCTACCTGACCGACCAGTCCAAGGCATTAGCCAGAAAGTCCAAAAAGGGAAGTGGCCCGGCTTTTGAGGCCGCCGACGTCGTGGATAATGCTTATCCCGACGGCTGCAATACCGACTACGCTCTCAAGGAGCTTAACCAGCTCAAAGATAAGCCGTTTTTTCTGGCTATGGGTTTTTACAAGCCGCACCTGCCATTCAATTCGCCCAAAAAGTATTGGGACATGTACAAGCCCGAAGATATTAAGCTCGCCGACAATCCCTTTATCCCAAAGAACGCCCCGACCTATTCCACGACCAACTGGGGCGAACTGCGTAACTACCATGGTATTCCCAAGAAAGGCCCGTGCCCCGATGAATTAGCACGGCAACTAATCCACGGCTATTACGCCTGCGTTTCCTACATTGACGCCCAAATCGGGCGGCTGCTCGATGAGCTCGACTGGCTCAATCTCAGCGATAAGACCGTAATCATCCTCTGGGGCGACCACGGTTGGAAACTCGGCGAGCACGCCGGCTGGTGCAAGCATACGAATTTCGAACTCGACACACACGTGCCGATGATCTTACATGTGCCGGGCATGAAAACAGCCGGCAAACGCACCCGGGCACTGACCGAGTACGTCGATATCTACCCGACCCTCTGCCAGGCGTGCGGCCTGACAATCCCCCCTCACCTGGAAGGCCGCAGCATGATGCCGCTTCTCGACGATCCGGAGCGCCAGTGGAAAAAAGCCGCTTTCAGCCAGTATCCAAGAGGCCGAGTAATGGGCTATACGATGCGCACCGAACGCTTCCGCTATACCGAATGGCAAAACCGAAAGACCGGCGCGGTCTTGGCCCGTGAGTTATACGACCATGACCGGGACCCGCAGGAAAATGTCAACGCCGCCGCTCAGCCGGAATACGAACGTGACATTCGGAGGCTGGCCGGCATGTTAAAAAGAGGCTGGCGCACCGCCCTGCCGGAATAGCATCTAATCGCGAATGCCAAAAGCATGCCGGGCCGCTGGATCCGATTGTATCGGAATTCGCGGCCCGGCTTCGTTATCGGTTTGTCCGGCATTTGATTACGATCGACCCGAGCGTTGTTTCTCCCTCATCTCTCTTTGCTGCTTCTCTATTTGAGGAATCAATGTCTTAAATACAGATTGGATTTCCTGCAGGTGCTTCTTGGGCAGTACCATCTGTAATTTCATTTTACCACCTTCGGTAGTCCGGCCGGCAAATGCGATACTGCTTTGGCTCTGAACTTGATCCGCCGAATCCGCACCCTCAATCATAAAGCGGGTTGCCATATTAATCGCGCGGACATAATTGAAAGTGCCGACGACATCGGCTTGTTTACTGCCGGGAATCGCATCCATCGCAGCCTTCATCTCAGCGCCAATCTTTTTGGGACCGCCGGCCTTTACCTGGTCAATCAACTCGCGGATCATCTTATCCGCATCGCCGCCAATCGTATAGACGCAATTGTTATTCACGAAAGCCCAACTGTAGTCCAATCCATCGCCAAACATCTCCTCAATCATCTGGCTCTGCATTGATTTCTCGTTAATCTTGAAATTCACCTTAGCCGCGTCGATTGTGACTCCTTTGTAGGTGCCGGCACCGCGTTTAATCTTGACGCTCATTTCCATCCCGAAGCCTTTATACAACTCGCCGAAGGCCCCGTCTTCCATCATTTGCAACTCCTTTTCAAGCACTTCTTTGAACGCTTTTTCGTCCTTGACCTCGATAACGTACTTTCCCCAAAACGGCGCAGAGCCCTTGCCGTTGACTCCTACCGATACAGCAATCGAATCACCAAGGGCATTGATCCCTTCAGTCGTAAGACTTTTCATTTCTTCGAGGTCCGCTTCGGATATCCCGTCGGCAATCATCTGACCCATGAGATCGAACAGCTTCATGTAACCGGCCTTCAAACTCGGATGGTCAACTTTGGTACCAAGATTTATCATGGCGCCGTCGTCGAGATAGCCCAATATATTGCCGAAGTTTCCGTCTACGGGACTTCCAACAATTGCCGCCATCGCCGAATCAGGAACGGATTTGAGGCCCAGGTTCACTTTGCACGCTTCGGCGCTCGGCGCCAGCGCCACCGTAACGTTCTCGGTCCCATCGAGCACCGTCTTGAAGATGCCGCCGTAGAAGCTGATTATGCCGGCAGGATCTATCGGTGGCCCCTCGCCGCTCTCTTTGGCCTTCTCTAATTGGGCCTTCATCTTCTCGAGCCCGCCGGAAAGCACCGGCTGGATCAGTTGAGAGCCTTGCTTTACGTTTAGGTAAATCCACACCGGCGAACTCGCAGCCTGCTTCCTCTCATCGGCATCAAGGCCCCTGCCCAAGCTTTGTTTTCTCTGGGCCAGCAGTTTCTTGACCTTTATCAGATTCTCGCGGGCATTCGGCGGACAAAGCAGGGCAAACCGGCGGAAATTTGTCGCAAGCCCCTTAGTTTGGCCGTTGACTGCGATTGTCGAGATACCCTCGTCATCAGGCTCGCCGCAGTTAGGATTGCGGGAAATGAAATTCTCGTATTTCGTGACCGGCAGCAAAGCACCAATAAACAGGTTTCCCATCGGGCCGCGACTTGCCGACTCACCCTCAACGTTCAGGCCGAAAATAGCAATATTGCCCTTCTTGTTAACTCCTCTCAGCCTGTCGTCACCGAGCAGATCGCCTAATTTCGAAAGTAATGCCGCTTTGGCATTGAAAGATTCGGGCGCAACGTCCTTCAAAAACTCATTGGCGGCGTCCAAAGTACCATCGAACTTGTTAATGCGTATGCAGAACAGACTTCTTGCCGGGATTGCCCACATCATGCCCGTGGTCCGGCGTTTCGCTGATTCCTCCGCCCACACACCACCGGCAGCCAACATAGCTATCGTTGCTATTAAAATGACGTTTCTCAGACTTCTTGAATTGAACATAATTTCTCCTTATCTAAATTGACCGACTTTTTCTGTATTTCCGGCTACAATAGTAATAACGCTCGGCAGGCCAAAAATTCACATTTATTTTGAGAATTTGAACAAAATTTGGCATCTTGCCCGCACAAACGCTGTAAGAAAGCTCCATAATGAGCTATTATCATAAA
>CBDVBU010000226.1:0-6416 GCA_965372295.1 uncultured Phycisphaerae bacterium | reverse complement strand
ATTGCCCCGTCAATAAGCTGGCACGGTAAGGACTGCACACGGAACAGCCTGAGACGGCATTGCTGAAATTAATACTCTGTTTCGCAAGTCTGTCCAGGTTCGGCGTCTTGACATCCTTGTTCCCCGCGTACCCGGTCGCCTCGGCGCGCCACTGGTCAGCAAAAACAAAGACGAGGTTCGGCCTACCGGCAGAATGGTTTTCAGCCAAACCTTCCGCCCAGGATAATTGTCGTATCAAAGCAGCCGAAGCGGTCCCAGCCGCTGCCGTGCGCAAGAACTGCCTTCTCGAACTGCGTTCTTCCATAAAACCACCTATACCATTCTCTGCTGTAAACCGCCTGTCAGACGAATTTTTTTAGATGTTCGATGCTTCGCTCGGCCTGTTCAATCGTCCCACACTCGACGCTCAGCACAATGTCACGCGGCGCATCTTTGCATGTTTCGATGACGCTCTTCCAGTCGATGACACCGTCGCCGCATGCGCAGCCGGCCGGCGTCCCCGTCACCTTGCCGCGTTCGTCCTCGGATTGCTCGATCGAAATATCCTTGGCGAGAACGTGCACGAGCCTGTCTTTGACCCGCTCCAGCCATCCTACAGGATCCTCGCCGCTCAGGTAAGAATTGCCGGTATCGAAGTTAATCCCGATAGCAGGCGAGTCAACCAGATCGTAGATTTTGTCCAGACCATCGGGAGTTTTGCTGTACTGCTGATGCGGCTCTATACCTATCAAGACACCGCGCGGCTCGGCAACGGCCGCCGCTTCGGTCAGCACATAACGCATCAGGACATGGTCTTCGGCTTCGGTTGTCCAGGGTGGTTTCGGGCCTTCATCCGTATTGACCACAGGAGCGCCGCATTCGGCAGCGAAACGAATCGACTGCTTGAGATAGTTGCCGCTGATATCGGGCCTGCAAAGCGCCGTGTGCGACGACAGGCCGGATAGCTTGATCCCGGCTTTTTCACAGGCTCGCTTGATGCGGTAAGGGTCGTCCAGCATCGAAACGGTCATGTAGTAACCGGCCTCGCTCATCAACTCCCGGCCCCAGTGGACCCAGGGTTCGATGTATTCGTATCCCAGTTCCGCCGCCTTTTCCACAGCCCATTCAAACGGTTTGTCGGCGTGCCGGACAAATTCCGTATTCACTCCAATCGATACCTTTGCCATTTCATAATCTCCTTACTTATGATTCGTAATTTGGCGATCGACAATCACTCAGCCGACCGGTTAATATTTTATTTCTTGAATCTCCACATGTCGATAGTCATATCCTCAGCAGCGATATATTCGACATGCCAGTCCAGAAACAGGCAGTTGCTTCCTTTTCTGTGCCGGGCCCGCGCGATGCGTCTGCCATTGGTTACGTCCTGACTCTCGGAAGTGGGCATATGCCCCGGAGTCCATACATCGCATCGATTATGTCCCGGATCGTCCGCTTTTCTGACAATATATCGCCATGTTCCGTCCTCATTGTCGGCAAGAAAAACAGTATAGGCTCGCTGAGTACACTCACTTAGCTTGGAAGGAAGTAATATCTCGCTGCCGGTCATGTCGTTCTCGTCTTCGAAGTCCCAGCCGTTCACAACGTAACAGACGGTTTGCTCTTTGTCCGGGTAGCTGGGGCAGCGAAAGATATCAACGGTGCGGTAATCGTTGCCAATCGGTTTCTGGGCAAGAAAGGGCATAAAGAGTTGGAACCAAGCCTTGCCCGTCCCGCCGTCCAAGCCGCGCGGAACATACAAATCATACTCCTCCGCATACAAATTCGCCGCTATGCCGATTTGACGCAGATTACTCTTGCACACGACACCCTTGGCCTGTTTTCGTACCCGCTGCAGTGCCGGCATCAATATAGCCATCAGCATCGCAATAATGGCAATAACGACCAGTAGCTCAATTAACGTAAATCCCCTTCGTCTATGCACGATTGCACTCCACATTTATGTAACATAGCCGATAAAGACGACATGAAAACACTATACGTCCGCCAGGTCATAAGTCAAAGAAAAAAACGCCGCCACGATTGCTTGAGCATTATCAAGGCGGTGATTATCAGCTAATCACTCTGGTTTTTGAACGTTGGCTTCGGACTCTTGGATTTGTCGGAGGACCTCTTCTGCCTGCCGGCGTAAGTTCTCATCCTGCAAACCTGCAAGCAGTTTATTCATCGCTATTTGAGCTTTGCCGGGATTCGTCTGCGCAATCGCCCCGGCGATTTTTATCGCAGCTATGGCCGCCTCGGCACGGATTTCTTCGATCTGCAGGAACGGCTCGACCATTATCAGCGCTTCGGCGTCGCCGACATTGGCCAGGCCGGATAGCACAAGTTTTTTCTCGGCAGTACTCTCGGCGTGACTCATTGCACGTCGGCACATTTCCAGCGTTTTTTGCACGGGGCAATCCTGTGTCGGCAAAGCCAACAATCGCACAAAACCACGAAGCGCCAGCAGACGATGTGTCGGATTTTCTGTCTGAAGGTAAATATCCAGCAGGACTTCCGCTGCTGCTGTGTTTGGCCATTTAGCCAGCGCTCGAACGGCGACATCCCGCACGGCCGGTTCCTTTTCATTCGAAGCGATGACAACTGTTTCGAGCGCCTTGCGATTAGCGATACCTCCCAGAATCCGCAGCAGAGAACACTTCACAGGCACATGCTCTTCTGCACGCAGTGCAGCCAGGACTGCATTGGCACACCTTTGCTCATCACTAATTTTGCGCGAGACTGCGACGGCAGCCCTCTCGGCATCTCTGCGACTACCATCATCCTGTATTCGTATAAGAAGTTTCACAAGCGACGGTAAATCCTTCTCACCCGCAAGCCTGCTCAGAGCTTTAAACGCCGCTCCGCGAACCTTCGAATCAGGATTCTCCGCCTCGGTCAGCAAGGCGGGAACCGCACCGGCGGCGTTACGATCATAAAGCACCTGAACCAATTCCGAACGCATGGAATCCTGCGAACTCTGCATGGCTTTTACTATCGCATCATCAACGACGTTGCCGCTAAGCAGAGTGAGACTATTCATCGCGGCCCCTCTTTCCTCCGAACTGCTTGCTCCGGCGGCAGCGTACACAAGAAATCCGACACTGGAAGCATCACCAAGCTTCCCAACGGCATGCAGCGCCGCTTTTCTAACTTCGGAATTCTCGCTTTTGCTCAGTTCGGTAATAGCGGGCAAAGCAACCGGATCGCCACGGTCCGCAAGGGCGCCAATCAACAGCACCTGCTCATCGGGTGATTTCTTAGGCAATTCGGATGCAAGCAATTCGGTGACACCCTCGCCTTGCATCGTCCGAACACAACCTCTGGCCGTGCTTCGAACCATGCGGGCTTGGTCCTGCAGGGCCGCGATTACTATGGTTACCGCCCCCTGCCCACCCGTGTCGGCCAGACCTTTGATTGCCGCGCTGCGAATAATTGCTGGTTCATCTTTCCCGGCCAACTCTTTATAAATCACGCTCGCCTGCTTTGTCTTGCTCTCGGCTACAAGGTTTTCGGCACATCGAATGTAGGCATCTGTCGCTGCGAATCGCAGGTCCGAATCACCTTCGGCTCTGGCCCGAATCAATATTTCCATTGCATCCGAACCGCCGATTTTCCCCAGCGCCGCGACTACGGCTTCAGCCACCTGATTTTCTGCATCGAAAACAAGCTCACCTAACACCCCGACGCTCAGGGTATCACGCCTGTCACCCAACAGGTTGATAATACGTATCTGTAGTTTCGGCGGAGCTTTACCAAGAGCATCGCGCAGAGCCTGCCCGGCTTCCAGGCTCGGATTCTGCCCAATGGCATAGCACGCCATATCGGCGGTTTCCTCGTCAGTCAGAAGTTTTGCGACGGCGGGCACTGAATCGGCTGTGCCGATAAACCAGAGTTGCTTACAGATGAACGATTTTCCTTCGAGCGTCGCGCCGGCAAGCAACTTGGCCAATCGCCGCTCAATGTACTTACGTTGTTCGGGCTGATTTTGCGAATCTCGAATGAGCTGCTCTACCGCTATCAGCGGCTGTGTATCCATGCCGCGTTCGTAGTTGACAATGGCAGAAAGTTTATCGTCAATCTCGGCTTTATCGATCGCAGCGGTGACTACACAAGACAGGACAAGAACCAAATTCAAAGCAGTGAGCCATGCACAGGGCAGTTCCCGTTCGGAAGTTCTCATTAACTTATCCTCTGGTTATCAGTTGGATTCAATCGCGACGATTTCTTGCGAGGTTTGCCTCAAGCTCTGCTCATAAGCGCCAAGATATTCTCATGGGCCGCATCACCATGATATTGCTGGCAACCATTCAAATATTATCAAGCCGATTTTCGTTTTTTATTCTCTACGATTCACTCTCGGCCGTATTGGGCTCCTCGATCATCGGCACGGCAATCTCATCAGGCATGACCGTGTTGGGATCCGCAGCAGCATTTTCTTCAGGCTTTTCCTCATCCTCAATCAAATCGGCGAGTTCTTTCGTCATATTCTTCGTCTTCCATTCGGCGATTTCGTAAACCCACCCATGGTGTTTCGTCGTGAATTGTGTCGCATTATCACGGGCAAGCAGTTTGGCCTCTTTTTTCTTCAGTTCCTCTTCGGATTCAACCTCTCCACCCTGATCGATAGAAGCCTTCTCCACGGGCGTCTTGTCGGTGAATTCCGCCACACAGCTCACGTACGTCTTATCATCCTCCTGTGCAATTCTCAGGGCATAAACGGTCGAATCCTTCAGCCGGCACACATACTGCTTTTCGAAAGCCATGTCGGACGATATTTTTTTTACATCGTCAAACCTCAGACTGGTCAAAGCCGTAAAAACACTCTGGGCCTCACTGCTTTTGAGCTTTTTGCCGGCCGGAATATTCTCCAGCACAATGTCCTGACTGTCTTCCTTCGTTGTCAGCGTATATGGACCGCTCGGCGAACTGACCGTCACCGATTTAATATCTTCCTTTTTAACTGCAATCAACTCCTGATCAACGTAATTCATCTCATCGCCTCCAAACCAGGGCACATTCGATGCGACATAGACCTTATTGCTCAAAGCAGGATTACTCGACAGCAATCTGACATAACTACCCTGACCAAGCTCTTTTGTTTTACCTACGACAACACCTGTGAGCAGTGACGAGTTTGGATCCGCCTTCATGAACTTAACAACGCTGCGAGCCTTTTCCTCCGTGACCTCAAGGTCTTCGTGGTTCGCTGGGTTATCGGTTACAAATTCCGAGGTCTGGATTTCCAGGCATTTTGTGATCACACTGTTTATTTCACTGGTCTTTGCAGGGTAATTGTCCTTATCGACAACAACAAAACCGCTTTTCAGGCGTTTGAGAGTGAACGCAGCTTCTCCCGTGCCTAAAACTATGCTGTCCACACCGGAAGGGTCAAGTCCCTGAATCAGATAGACCGGTCTGGCCGGCTCGGCCCCGGGTTTATCCGAGATGCGGGTCTGCAACACAGCCCAAAGCACCATTAAAACCGCCACAATTCCCAATATCGTAAGCTTTTTATTACTCATCTATAAGACTCCCAATGAAAATGCAAAAATCAAATCGCAAAATGTAAGATAAAGGAAATCATTGCCGCAAAGCGGCAAATCCGCAATTTTGATTTTTAATCTTTAATCTTTGATTTTTCTCATTAAGCATCGCTCGCATGACTGATATAATGTCTCTTTCTCATGCCGCGACGAATACCCAGCACAATAGCAATAATCAGAATCACCATAGGAGCGGCAAGCATATTGGCCTGGCGCAATCGATTACCCAAATGCTCGATTTTTTCACGCCTGGTCATCTTGACCTGACGCAATTGACGCTGGGCCTGATGAATCTTCAATTCAGCTTCCTGCTTCTTCTTGACGATTAAACTGCCTATGACCTCTTCCTGGCCCTCTTTCGCCGAAGCCAGAATCGACTGCAGTTTGCTTTGGAAAACAGCAATCTGCAAGTTAATTTTATCCACCTCTTCTGCTGTTTCAGCCTCTGACTTCCGCTCGATTTCATCAACAACCGTAAAAGGCCGCTTAAAGTTCCCCCTGGACCTGATGGAAACCAAATCGCTCGAACCGCTTAAATCGTCAATCGCATTCAACATTAAAGCAGCGTTATCGCCAACGACTACCTTGCCGAAGAAAGAACTCTGGTATGCGATTGTATCGCTGATAAAGTCAACATCCGAGAAAACGACCACCGCGCAATCTTCCTCGGCTTCTTTCAAGCCTGTGACTTGTCTGGTTGTTGTCACGGTCTCATTTGGATCGTTCGGATCCGGAGACTCGCTATCAACCTTGATGCCGTCTGGAAAGCTGCTCTGGAGACGACCCGTAATCAAATAACCCATTGTCATCGGCTCTGTCCCGTCAGCGAACTTCCGCATTAAGCTCGGCCCATCCAGGATCATCAGTTCGAACGGGCTGCTGATCGTAAAT